>CAZMRP010000103.1:0-10910 GCA_964568275.1 uncultured Myxococcales bacterium | reverse complement strand
TGCTGCTCACCGGCGGCGACAACCGGCTCGACGAGGCGCTCGTGCAACTCGCCCGGATCGCCGAGTGCAGCCGCGAGACGATCGTGGTGCTGTCGCCCACCGCCCAGCGGCTGGTGGGGGCGCCGGCGGTGCGGCGGGCGGCACCCGGGGCCCAGGTGCTCACCGACGGCGACCCCGCGTCGCTGCTCGAGGGCGTCGGCGCCGTCTGGCTGCCGAACCTGTCGCTCAACGCCGCCTCCAAGATCGCCCGGCTCGTGCCCGACAGCCTGGTCTGCATCCTCGCGGTGCGGGCCTTGCTGCTCGGCATTCCGGTGGCGGCCGCGCGCGACTCGCTCTACCCGGCCGGCGTCGATCCGGAGCGGGTCCCCCAGGCGGTGCGGACGAAGCTCGACGAGCTGGTGGCCGAGCTGCGCCAGCTCGGGGTGCGGGTGTGCCACGTCGACAAGCTCGCCTCCGGCCCGACGCCCGGAGCGACCCCGGGCGCCGCGCCCGGCTGCGCCGACGGCGGCGACTGCACGGCCTGCGGCCTGTGCATCGAGAAGCAGCCGCACGCGGTGCAGGCCCTCGTCGAATCCGGCGCGGCACGGATCGCCGCGGCGCCGGGAACCCGCCCCTCCGGCGGCGGCCTGGCCGGCCTGATCGACCACACGCTGCTCAAGCCCGACGCCACCGAGCAGGACGTCCGCAAGCTGTGCGCGGAGGCGAAGCAGCACACCTTCGCCTCGGTCTGCATCAACCCCTCGTGGGTCGCGCTCTGCGCCCAGTTGCTCGCCGGCACGCCGGTCAAGGTCTGCACCGTGATCGGCTTCCCGCTCGGCGCCACCACCCCCACCGCCAAGGCCATCGAGACCCGCGACGCCATCGCCAACGGCGCCGGCGAAATCGACATGGTGATCAACGTCGGCGCGCTCAAGTCGGGCAACGACGAGCTGGTGCGGCAGGACATCGAGGGCGTCGTCCAGGCCGCGCACGGCAAGGCGATCGTCAAGGTGATCCTGGAGACCGCGCTGTTGTCCAAGGAGGAGAAGATCAAGGCCTGCCTGCTGGCGAAGATGGCGGGCGCCAACTTCGTCAAGACCTCCACCGGGTTCTCCTCGGGCGGCGCCACCGTCGAGGACATCGCGCTGATGCGCGCCACCGTCGGAGCCGAGATGGGGGTCAAGGCCTCCGGCGGCATCCGCGACCGGGCCACCGCCGAGGCGATGGTCGCCGCCGGGGCCACCCGCATCGGCGCCTCGGCCTCCGTCGCCATCGCCACCGGCCAGCCGTCCGCCGGCAAGGGGTACTAGCCCGCGATGCGCATCCTGGTGCTCAACGCCGGCAGCTCGTCGATCAAGTTCGAGCTGTTCCGGATGCCGGAGGAGACCGTCGACGCCCGCGGCCTGCTGCAACGCATCGGCGAGCCGCAGGGCGAGCTGGCGTGCCGAATCGGGGCGACCGAGCGGAAGCTCGAGCGTCCGGTGCCGGACCACGCCGAGGGGCTGCGCCTGATCCTCGACACGCTGACCGACACCGCCCACGGCGGGTTCGCCGATCTGGCGGAGATCACCGCCGTCGGGCACCGCGTGGTCCACGGCGGCGAGGCGTTCCACGAGCCGGCGTTGATCGATGACGACGTCGAACGGGCGATCGAGGCGCACGTGCCGCTCGCGCCGCTGCACAACCCGCCCAACCTGCTGGGGATCCGCGAGGCGCGCAAGGCGCTCCCGGGCGTGCCGCAGGTGGCCGTGTTCGACACCGCGTTCCACCAGACGATGCCGCCCGTGGCCTTCCGCTACGCGGTGCCGGGCGCCCTGTACGAGCAGGCCCGGCTGCGGCGCTACGGGTTCCACGGGACCTCGCACCGCTACGTGTCGGAGCGGGCGGCGGCGATGCTCGGGCGGAAGCTCCAGGACGTCAACCTCGTCACCTGCCACCTCGGCAACGGCTGCTCGATGGCCGCCGTCCGCGGCGGCCGCTCGGTCGACACGTCCATGGGACTGACGCCGCTCGAGGGGCTGGTGATGGGGACCCGCAGCGGCGACATCGACCCGGCCGTCGCGGCGTATCTCGAGCGGGTGCAGGGGCTGACGCTCCAGCAGATCGACGCGCTGCTCAACAAGCAGAGCGGCCTGCTCGGGCTCTCCGGACTGTCCAACGACATGCGCGCGCTGCTGGCCGCCGAGGCGCAGGGGAACGAGCGGGCGAAGCTGGCGATCGACGTCTACTGCTACCGCATCCGCAAGTACGTCGGGGCCTACACGGCGGTGCTGGGCGAGGTGCAGGCGCTGGTGTTCACGGCCGGGGTCGGCGAGAACTCCGCGCCGATCCGCGAGCGGGTGCTGACGGGCCTCGGGCCCCTCGGCTACCGCCTCGACCCGGAGCGCAATCGCTCCGCGGCCCGCCGCGAGACCGACATCGCGACCGCCGACTCGCCGAGCCGGATCCTGGTGGTGCCGACGGCCGAGGAGCTGGTGATCGCGCGCGACACCTTCCAGCTCGCGCTCAGCCGCCCCTCCCGTTTCGCCGCCGACTGACCGACCGTCACCGACCTACGGCGGCGGCGTGGGCGTCGTGTCGCGGGCGCCGTCGATGTCGGTGTGCGTGACGGGCCCGATGGCCCGGCAGGCCTCCAGCAGCTCGTCGGCCACGCCGACCACGACCACCACGGCGCGCCCGTCGTCGAGGAACCGGTCGGCCGCCTGACGCACCTGCTCGGCGGTGACGGCGTTGATCCGGTCGCGGTAGGTGTCCCAGTAGTCGGCGGGCAGGCCGTTGAGCTCGAGCTGGGCCAGCATGTAGGCCAGGTTGAGCGGCGTCTCGACCCGCAACGGGAGGATCCGCGTCAGGTAGCCCTGCCGGGCCGCCAACTCCTCGGGCGGCGGAACGCTCGTCCGCAGTCGACGCAGCTCGGCCATGAACTCCGCCAGCGCCTCGGCGCTCGCCGCGGCCTCGACGTCCGAGTACAACGTGGCGGGCGCCCGGTCGGCGGTCTCCTCGAGCGCGGCGTAGGCGCCGTAGGTCCAGCCGCGCCGCTCGCGCAGGTTGAGGAACAGCCGGGCGGAGGCGCTGCCGCCGAGCACGTCCGCGGCCACCGAGAGCGCGGCGAAGTCGGGGTCGCGCTGCGGCACGGTGACGAAGCCGATCTGGATCGTGGTTTGCGACGAGCCCGGCCGATCGACGAGCAGCACGCGCCGGGCCGGGATCGCCGGCGGGTCCGGCACCGGCGACGGCGGTGCCGCCCCCGTGCGCCAGCTTCCGAACGCCCCCTCGACCAACGGTCGCAGCGCCGCGGCGTCGACGTCGCCGACGGCGAGCAGCAGGGCGCCGTCCGCCGCGTAGCGGTCGCGATGGAACGTCACCAGGTGCTCGCGCTGGATCAGCGCCAGCGACTCGGGGGTCGCGTCGACCCGCGCGTACGGGTGGTCGCCGTACAGCTCGCGGAACAGCACGATCTGGGCCACGTAGTTCGGGTCCGCTCGCAGCAGGGCCAGCCGGCCCAGCTCGCGCCGGCGGTGATGCTCCACCTCCTCGTCCGGAAACGCCGGCTCGGTCACGATCTCGGCCAGCGTGGACAGCGCCGTCGCCGCGTGCTCGCTCGGCACCGACAGCACGTGGTACACGGCGTCGCGGTCGGTGCTGGTGCGGAACGTCCCGCCGAGGTCCTCGACCGCCGCCAGCACCTGCTCGGCGGTGCGCTGCTGCGTCCCCTCCTTCAGCAGCTCGCCGGTGAAATCGGCCAGCCCCGGCAGCCCGGGCGGCTCGGAGGCCTGGCCGCCGCGCACCACGAGGACGAAGTGGGCCATCGGCAGCCGACCGGCACGAAGCACGCGCACGTCGAGCCCGTTCGGCAACGCGAACCGCTCGGCCGTCGGGACCATGACCTCGGGCGACGGACCCAGCTCGGGCCGCGGCGGAACCGGCGGGACGACGCGCTCCCGGGGCGTGGACGGGGGAGGCGATGGACAACCGGACAGGCCGAGACCGACCGCCCCGAACATCATCCAACGGAAGATCGACCGGACCATGCCACGCTCCTCGCCGGCGCGCCCGGCGCCGACCGGGCGGAGCTTCGCAAAGACGCACCGATTGTTCAAGCGGGGAACGGGGAACGGGGAGCGAGGAGCGGGGAGCGGGGAGCGGAGAACCGGCACCGAGCACCGCGGTCGCGCGGAGGGCCGGCGAGTCGGCTCCGGGAATCCGTCAGCCGACGCGCGGCGGCGCGGCCCGCGGCGGCGCGGATGCGTCGGGCGCGGCCGGGGCTCGTTGGAGCCAGGCGTTGACCAGGTCCATCGGGATCGGGAAGACCACCGTGGTGTTCTTCTCGGTGCCGATCTCGCCCAGCGTCTGCAGGTAGCGGAGCTGGACCGAGATCGGGTGCTGGGACAGGATGTCGGCCGCGTCGGACAGCTTCCGCGAGGCCTGGAACTCGCCGTCGGCGTGGATCACCTTCGCCCGCCGCTCGCGCTCCGCCTCGGCCTGCCGTGCCATCGCCCGCTGCATCTCCACCGGCAGGTCGACCTGCTTGATCTCGACCAGCGAGACCTTGATGCCCCAGGGGTCGGTGTGACGGTCGAGCTGTTCCTGGACGCGCAGGTTGAGCTTCTCGCGCTGGGACAACAGGTCGTCCAGCTCGACCTCGCCCAGCACCGAGCGCAGCGTGGTCTGCGCGAGCTGGCTCGTGGCGTAGAGGTACTTCTCGACCTCGATCACCGCCTTGCTCGCGTCGACCACCCGGAAGTACGTCACGGCGTTGACCTTGCAGGTGACGTTGTCGCGGGTGATCACGTCCTGCGGCGGAACGTCCATCGCCACCGTCCGCAGGTCGACGCGGACCATGTGGTCGATCGGCCAGAACACCAGGACCAGCCCGGGGCCCTTGGGCTTCGTCAGGACGCGGCCGAGGCGGAACACCACGCCGCGCTCGTACTCGCGCAGCACCGTCAGCACCACGCCCGCGTAGATCACCAGGAACCCGAGCACGAACACCCACCAGGGAACCGGGAACTCGCCGTCCATCGCGTCGCTCCTCTCCGCCCGCCGGGGCCGACCCGCCGGAAACCACCCTAAGGCTCCGGCCACCCGCTGGCAACCGCGGCGCCGCCGCTCGAACTTCGCGGCGGTGCTGCCGATGGTCGACGCGGCGGCGGCGGGCGGGGGCGCGGGTGGAGCGGCGGCGCCCGCCCCGGGGACCGGCCCGCTACTTGCGGTAGGAACGGATGAACTCCTCGACCTCGGGCACTCCGCCCTGGAACACCAGGTAGCCGTTGTGCGGCTCGCGCTCGGTGATCTCCCCGTTGATCGGAGTGACCATCAGCCGCTCGACCTCCCGCAGGTCGCGGGTATGGCCCAACGCCCAGCAGAGCTTCATGTAGGCCACCTCGGGCAGCATGTTGGCGGCGGGGAACACGCCGAGCTCCATGATCTCCCGCCCGGTCTCGTAGACGTACATCTGGGCGAAGCCCCAGATCGTCTGGACCGCCATGCAGATCGCGACGCCCTTCTCGTGGGCCCGCTTGAGCGCCGGGTAGAGCGGCCGGTTGACGTGGCCGAGGCCGGTGCCGGCGATCACGATCCCGTGGTAGCCGTTGTCGACCAGCGAGTCGATGATGTCCGGCGCCATGTTCGGGTAGTAGTAGACGATCGACACCTTCTCGTCGAAGGCGGTGTCGAGCTTCACGTTCTTGTCGGCGCGGCGGTGCCGGTAGTCGGTGCGCAGCGGCGTGACGCCGTCGCGGTCGACCATCGCCAGCGGGATGTCGGAGATCGTGCGGAAGGTCGAGCGGTACGACGAGTGCATCTTGCGCACGCGGGTGCCGCGGTGCAGCAGGCCGTACTGGTCGGAGGTCGGCCCGAACATGCAGACCATCACCTCGGCGATGTCGCCGCTGGCCGCGGTGCGCGTGGAGTGGATCAGGTTCATCGCGGCGTCGGAGGACGGGCGGTCCGAGGAGCGCTGGGAGCCGACCATCACGATCGGGACGGGCGAGTCCTGGACCATGAACGACAGGATCGCCGCGGTGTGGTGCATCGTGTCGGTCCCGTGGCCGATCACCACGCCGGCCACCCCCTGCTCGATCTCCGCGACGATCGTCTCGGCCAGCTTGGTCCACTGCTCGGGACCCATGTTCTCGGAGAACACGGCGCAGATCTTCTCGGTCTCCAGGTTGCAGATGTCGGCCAGCTCCGGCACCGAGCCGTACAGCTCGCCGGGCGAGAAGGCCGGGATCACGGCGCCGGTGCGGTAGTCCAGCCGCGAGGCGATGGTCCCGCCCGTGCCGATCAGCTTGACCCGCGGCTTCCCGGGGTCGTGCGGGAAGTCCTTCGACGGGATGCGGTAGATCGCCTCCTTGTAGCCGACCTCCTTCATCCCGCGGATCGTGTCGTGGCGCAGGCCGACGTTGTAGCCGTTGCGCAGCTTGAGCACCACGTGGTCGGCGTCGGCGGTCTCCGAGCGCGGCAGGATGATCCCGACGAACCGGCCGCGCGTCGTGTCGACCTCGGCGTCGCTCCAGACGCGCACGCCGAACTGGCGCAGCACCGACAACGCGGGGTCCCGATAGCCCTTGTAGGTGTCCGCACTCACGGCCGACCTCCCTGCCCGCCCACCAGCGTCCGCACGCGCGTCCCCACCGCGGCGCCGTCCACGCGGCCGCGCAGCCGCTCCATCACCCGGCCCATCGCCCCGCGCCAGGCGGCGTCCGGGTTGGGGAACGAGGCGACCGGCAGCTCGGTCGTCGCGGCCGTCACCGCCTGCTCGACCTCCGCCTCCGTCGCCGGCTTCAACCCCACCCGGCCCGTCAGGTCCTCCGGGTCGGCGTCGTGGCCGTGCCGGATCCGGTGCTCGACCAGCGCCGGCAGGCCGCTGGGATGGAGCCCGCCGGCCGCCACCAGGGCCAACGCGCGCTCGAGGAACGCCTCGTCCACCCGCTCCACCGCCAGCCCCTTGCGCTGCAGGTGGCGGAACCGCTCGGTGAGCAGCGTGGCGAGCCGCCGCGCGTGCTGCGGCGCGCGCGGCGCCAGCCGGTCGAACAACGGCGCGCGCGGCGAGACGCTCAGGCGGTCCGCGACCTGCTCCGGCAGGCCCGCCTCGACGTAGCGATCGCGCCGGTGCCACGGCAGCTCGGGCAGCCGCACCCGGACCTGCTCCACCCGCTCGTCCGGGATCTTCTTCGGCGGCAGGTCGGTGTCGGGGTACATCCGGTCCGCGCCGGGCAGCACCCGCTCGAAGCACGTCGTGCCGTCGGGCAGCGACTGGCGGGTCTCGTTCGGCACGCCGTCGCAGGCCAGACGCATCCGCCCGACGATCTCCTCACAGGCGATCTGCAGGTCGTCCTCCGGGCCCCACACCACCACCACCGCGTCGTCGCCGCCGGCGCCCACGGCACGCCGCACCGCCTGCCACTCGTCGGCCGACAGGTTGCCGTCCATCAGGTCCGTCGACAGCACGTTCGGGTGCAGGTCGATGCAGGCGACGACCCGCACGCGGTCCGAGATCTCCTGCAGGAAGCTGCGGCCGGGCCCCAGCGGGTGGCGCAGCAGGCCCGCGCAGCGCCGGAGCGGCACGGCCCGCGCCCGCTGCCCGTCGCGCAGCGCCTGCAGCACCGGCCAGTAGCGGGTGCGGCCGACCCGCTCCGTGACGTCGACCCACTTCAGCTCGAGCTTCTCGGCGGTCATCCCGCGCTGCTGCAGCTCGTCCTTGATCTGCAGCAGGCCGACCTGCCGGAAGGCCTCGTTGTGCACGAGCAGCGGGATGCGGCGGATCGACGAGACGCCCTTGATCTCGCAGCGCCGGCCGCCGCGGACCGAGACGTTGACGTCCTCGCGCGCCGCGCCCGCGCCCGTCCGCACGCGGCCGGTGGAGCGCGCCAGCCGCCGCAGCACCTGGGCCACGCCGGCGACGTCCCACGGGGTCTTCATCGCCGGCTCGGTCACCGTCTCCACCAGCGGCATGCCCAGCCGGTCGGTGATGTACGTCCGCACGTGCCCCACGTCGCTCACCTCGCGGCAGGCGTCCTCCTCGAGGCCGAGCTGGATGATGCCGATCCGGCCGCCCTGGTACGGGATCCAGCCGTCGACCCCGAGGATCGTCGTGCGCTGGAAGCCGGTGGGGATCGAACCGTCGAGGTACTGCTTGCGGGCGATGTGCAGCTCGGAGACCATCTTGAGGTTCAGCAGCAGGGCGATCTCGATCGCGCCGTCCACCGCCTCCTCGTTGATCTCGAACGGCGGCGTGTCGTCGAACTCGTAGGTGCAGACCGTCTCCTTGTTGATGTGGTAGACGATCTGCTTGCGGGTCCGGAACTCCATCAGCGCCGTGCCGTCGTACTCGCCCAACTCCGACAGCGTGGGCCGCATGTGGCGCAGGATCTCGGCGTCCCAGTCGTGCGAGTAGCGTCCCGCCGGGCAGCGGCAGAACAGCTTCTTGCGCGTCAGCAGCTGCTGGTGGATCTCGAGGCCGGAGATCAGGCCGACCTCCTCGTACCATTCCCGGGGCGTCTCCTCGAGCGGCAGATAGCGGATCGATGCGAAGCTCATCGGGACGCCTCGCCGTTCCGCCCCCGCCCCCGCCCGCCACAACCCTGCCGTCGCTCCCGCTGGTGCATCCGTTCCTCCAGGCGGACCGGCCCCCCTCGTCCGCCGGCAGCCGGGCCCTCTCCCGGCTGCGTCGCGCGCCGGAGCCCCGGACTCCGGGGCGGCTATGATACGCGTCGAAAGGTTCCATGCAAGTCACCGCTGCGCCGGAAACGCTTGACCCGCGGCCCGGGACGGGCATGGATCGCGCCATGTCCGTCCGCACCCTCGCCTTCGCCCTCCCCTGCCTGCTGTTCGCGGCCGCGGCCGCGGCGCAGCGCCGGCCGGAGACGCCGCCCGCCGACGAGGTCCGGGCGCTCGACGCGGAGCTCGCACCGCTGGAGGCCGACCCGCCGGACGGCATCCCCCGCGAGTCGCTCGTCACCCTGCGCTACTACCTGCAGCTGGCGGGCGAGCTGCCGAACCGCCATCCGGAGGCGGCGCTCCGCTTCTGGCGGCTGGCCCGGCGGATGGCGGAGGAGGTCCGGGCGGGGACCGACCCGTTCGCCGACGAACGGGGCCTGATCGTCCGCGGCTACCGGTCGGACCTGTCGTCCAAGCTCCAGGGCTACTCGATCTTCCTCGGCGCCGAGTTCGACCCGACGCACGACCACCCGCTGCTCGTGCTGCTCCACGGCGGCTCGTCGAACCACCACCTGTTCCTCAGCGTCGTGCTCGGCAACAACGTCAAGTGGGACAGCTACGCCGCCAACCTGTGGACCCCCTACGAGCCGCGCTGGGACCCGGGCCAGTGGATCCTCGCCGCGGCCCACGGTTTCGGCCAGGCGATGTGGCGCTGGGCCGGCGAGCAGGACGTGTTCGACCTCGTGGCGGACCTCTCGCGGGTGCTGCGGGTCGACCCGGACCGCGTGTTCCTCAACGGCATCTCCAACGGCGGCGTCGGCACCTGGACCGTCGGCTTCCGGCACGCCTGGCGCTTCGCGGGGGTGCTGCCGATGGCCGGCGCACCGAGCTGGAAGCGCTACGAGGGCTCGGCGCTGCGCCCGGACGAGGAGCTGCTGCTGTCGGCCTGGTCCGCCGAGGACCTGGCGGTCAACGGGGCCAACACCTTCCTGCGCTTCTTCCACGGCGACCTCGACGGCGGCCCGATGAAGCCCGCGTTCGTGTTCGCGATGGAGCGCCGGCTCGCCGCCGAGGAGGTGCCGTACACCTTCACCCGCTACGCCGACATGGGGCACGACATCCTCTACGCCTGCCACCGCCGCGGACGGCTGCTCGAGGAGCTCGACGCGGTGCGGCGCAACCGCCGGCCCGCGCGCGTGCGGCTCGCCTCGGCCGACTACCGCGCCGCCCGCCAGCACTGGGTCGAGGTGGCCGAGTTCGCCGACTACCCGGTGATGGCCCGCGTCGAGGCGGTGGTCGCCGACGACCGGGTGACCGTGACCACGGAACAGGTGGCGCGGCTGCGGTTGTACGTCGAGGACATCCCGGTGCCCGAGACGGGGGCCGAGCTTGTGGTCGACGGCGGGACCGTGCTGCGGCTGCCGGCAAGCCCGCCGCCCGTGCCGCTGGTGCTCGCGCGCGGTCCGGACGGCTGGGCCCCCGCGCCCTACGGCCCGGCCCAGGGCCCGCGCAAGGTCCCGGGGCTCTCCGGGCCGCTGCCCGACGCGCACTACGAGCCGGTGCTGCACGTGTACGGCAGCGGCGTGCCCGACGAGACCGAGGCGATGCGCGGCGCCGCCACGCGCGCCGGCAACAACTGGATCCTCTGGATCTGGGACCACGACCAGCGCGTCGTGGCCGACACCGAGGTGACCGAGGAGGACCTGCGCGACCGGACGCTGGTGGTCTTCGGGACCTTGGCCAACAACAGCCTGCTGCGACGGATGGCCCCCGGACTGCCGCTCGAGCTGGGCGAGGCGGGGATCCGGGTCGGGGAACACCTGTTCGACGGCGAGGACGTCGGCGTGCGCTTCGTCGCGCCGAACCCGCTCAACCCGTCGCGCTACGTGGTGGTCCAGGCGGGCAACACCGCCGAGGCCGCGGTGGCCGGCAACCAGCTCCCCGACTTCCTGCCGGACTTCGTGGTCTACGACCGCCGGACGACGGCCGACCGCGAGCGACTGGTGGCCCGGCGACGCCCGCCGCTGACCGCCGGGTTCTTCGACACCTCGTGGCGACTGCGCGAGGGGGCGGGCCGGCCGGTGGGCGAGGCGGGAAGGAGACCGCAATGATCGCTGCGCGAGGCGGACGGCAGGAGCGACGACGGCTGGTCGGGCTGCTGCTGGCGGCGGCGGCGGCGACCGCGACCTGCACGAGGACCGAGCCGGCCGAGCTGCCGCGGGCGCCGCAGGCCGCCGAACTGGACCGCCTGCCGTCCTCGGCCACCGCGGTCG
>CAZMRP010000102.1:0-10917 GCA_964568275.1 uncultured Myxococcales bacterium | reverse complement strand
CCGAGCGCGTCGCCCGCCCGGGCCAGCGCCGGCAGGAGCCCCGGCAACCGCAGCATCCCGGCCTGCACCCGTGCCGCGGGCGTGAGCCGCGGCGGCGGGGCCCCCGCCAGCCCGGCCAGTGTCGTCGCCAACTCGTTCCACGTCGGCGAGCTGGGGTCGACCAGGCAGTAGGCATGCCCGCGGAACTCCCGCAACCCCGCCAGCGCCAGGACGGCCTGCGCTGCGTAGTCGACCGGCGTCAGCGGCACCACGCTGCGGGCGCCCTCGAGCGTCGGCAGCGGCATCCACGACGGCAGCCGGCGCATCGCAAGCAGCGACCGCACCAGGACGCCGATCCCGTCGCCGGCGTCGATCTCCCCCGTCCCCGCGTCGATCGGCATCGAGCCCACCCGCACCACGACCAGCGGAACCGTCCGGCGCGCCTCGCGCACCCGCGCTTCCATCTCGAACACCGACCGGTCCAGCGCGTCCACGAACCCCTGCCCGACGTCGAACCAGTCCTCGTAGAACGTCCCCGGGTAGTCCCCGCTGACCGCCGTGGAGCTTACCAGCACGAACGACTCCAGGCCCCGGCAGCGGTGTGCGAACGACAGCACGCTCTCCACCGCCCGCACGTTGTCCATCGCCGCCCGCTCGGCGTTGCGCCGTGGTCCCGGCGCGAACGACAGCGCGTGGACGAACACCGTCGCCTCGCTCACCACGCGGTCCGCCACCTCGCCCGACAGCGCCAGGCCCGGCTCGAGCACGTCACCGGCGAACAGCAGCACCGAGCCGCGCGCCGTGGGGTGCCGGCGCGTCACCCGCGCCACCGCCGCATGGGCCTGCGGCAGCTCCTCGGGCTGCGCCAGCAGAAACACCGGACGGCCGGCCCGCGACAGCTCGCGCAGCAGGCGCCGGCCGAGGAAGCTCGTCACGCCCGTCAGCAGCACGGGACCCTCGGTCGAGGGAGGCACCGCCACCATGGTGGGCCCGAGCGTGCCATGTGGAGTCGGGGAAGTCGAGCCAGTCGAGAAAGTCGGGAAAACGTTGTATCCTCACGCCCGATGAAGGCCCGAAACCTCGTTCGACGCGCCGCGGGGACGTTCGTCCTGGCCCTGGCCGTCCTGCAGGCCTGCGACGGAGACGACACGATCCCGATCGACCCGACCTGCTGCGAACGCATCTACCCCGAATGGTGCGAACGGTTCGCCGAGTGCGATCCGGTGACGTTCTCGTTGTCGTGGCGCGACCCGGGCGCCTGCACGACCGAGCAGGTGACGGCCTGCCGCGCCGGTCGCGACAGCGAGGCGCTCTGCGCGGCCCGCTCGGCGTCCCAGACCGATGCTTGTCTCGCGGCGCTGGACGCCGCGGTGTGCGACGACCTGTTCGGTTCGGCCGGCCTTCCCGACGCCTGCACGCGTTGAGGGAGGTCCGCCGCCGCAGGTCGGGGGAAACCGAGGAAGGGAGAACGCCGATGCCGAAGCTCTCGAGCCGCAACGACCTGGTCAAGCCGTCGCCGACCCTGGCGATCACCGCGCGGGCCAACGCCCTGCGCGCGCAGGGGATCGACGTCGTCGGCTTCGGCGCCGGCGAACCGGACTTCGACACGCCGGTCCACGTCGGCGACGCCGCCGTGACCGCGCTGCGCGCGGGCTTCACGCGCTACACGCCGGAGGCCGGGATCGCCGACCTGCGGGACGCCGTCGCCGCGCGCGCGACCCGTGACCTCGGCCTCCCGTTCGCCCGCGAGAACGTCGCCGTGACCGTGGGCGGCAAGCAGGGGATCTACAACTTCTTCATGTGCGCGCTGGAGGCCGGCGACGAGGTGCTGATCCCCACGCCGTGCTGGGTCTCGTACCCCGACCAGGTGGCGCTGGCCGGCGGCAAGGCGGTGTTCGTCGAGGGCCCCGCGGACCGCTCGTACGTGCCGTCCCCGGAGGCGCTCGAGGCGGCCGTCACCCCGAAGACCCGGGCGCTGGTGATCTGCTCGCCGTCCAACCCGACCGGCGCCGTGTGGAGCGACGCCGACCTCAAGGCCGCCGCGGCGCTCGCCGCCCGCCACGACCTGTGGATCCTCTCGGACGAGATCTACAGCGAGCTGGTGTTCGAGGGGGCGCACCGGTCGGTGCTGCACGCGGCGCCGGACGCCGCACCGCGGGTTTGCGTGGCGAGCGGCGTGAGCAAGACCTACGCGATGACCGGGTGGCGCGTGGGCTGGGTGGTGGCGCCGCCGCCGCTGGCCAAGGCGGTGTCGGTGCTGACCGGTCACAGCGTCTCGGCGCCCACGTCCTTCGCGCAGAAGGGGGCGCTGGCCGCGCTGACCGGGCCGCAGGACGACGTGCCGAAGTGGCGGGAGTCGTTCCGCGCGCGGCGCGACCGGACCTTCGAGCTGTGCCGCGGGATCCCGGGCTTCGTGCCGTTCAAGCCCGCCGGCGCCTTCTACCTGTGGATCGACGTCCGCCCGTTCCTCGACCGCCGCCTCCCCGGCCTGACGACCAGCGCCGAGCTGGCGGCGAAGCTGCTGGACGAGGTGCGGGTGGCCTTGGTGCCGGGCAGCGCGTTCTGCGCCGAGGGCTTCCTGCGCGTGTCGTTCGCCACGTCGCCGGCGAAGATCGAGGAGGGGTTCAAGCGGATCCGCGAGTTCGTCGCGAGCTGCCGCTGACCCTCGGTTTCGCGGCCGCCCGCTTCGGCGGCCCCGACCGTGTCGCCCGCCCCGCCTCCCGCTCCGCGTCGTCGACCGACAGGATCGCCAGGCCGAGCTGGCGGGCGACGCGGAAGATCCGCTCCTCGCGGTAGAACTCGCCGTAGACGATGCGCACGATGCCGCCGTTGGCGCAGAGCTTGAAGCAGTTCCAGCACGGGCTGGCCGTGGTGTAGATCGTCGCGCCGTCGATCCGGATCCCGTTGCGCGCGGCCTGCAGGATCGCGTTGGCCTCGGCGTGGATCGTCGCCACGCAGTGCCCGCCTTCCATCATGTGGCCGATCTCGTCGCAGTGCGGGAGGCCGCGGATCGAGCCGTTGTAGCCGGTGGAGAGGATCATCTTGTCGCGCACGATCACCGCGCCGACGTGCTTGCGGTCGCAGGTCGACCGGCGCTTGGCCTCGTGGGCGATGTTCATGAAGTAGCGGTCCCAGGAAACGCGCGTCACTCCCCGTCTCCCTCCGACGGGCACCGGCCGCCGGCGGAGCGGCGCGGCACCGTGGAATCGCGGCCGGGCGGTGGCGACGCCGCCGGCTCGCCGAGCACCGACAGATTGACCAGCGTCAGCGGCCGTCGGCCCACCGCGTCGTCGAAGAACCGGCGCAGCACCCGTCGCAGCCGGTCGCGCAGCTCCGCCGGCTGGCTGCGGATCCCCTCCGGCGTCGTCGCCAGTTCCTCGCGCAGCCGCCGCGCCGCCGCGGCCTGGACCGCGATCAGCTGCGTGTCGGGCAACACCCCGCAGCACAGGACCTGCGGCTCCGCGGCCAGCTCGAAGTCGCGCGTCAGGACCACGAAGGCGTTGATCACGCCGCCGTCGGCCAGCGCCCGCCGCTGCTTCAGCACCTCCGGGTCGAGCCCGGAGCGTCCGTCGCGGTGGATCCGGTCGACCGCGATGCTCTCGCCCCGCCGCAGGCCGTCGGCGTCGACCAGACCGACCTGGCCGTCCTCCAGCAGCAGGGTCTCGGTGACTCCGAGCTGCTGGGCGAGCTGCGCGTGGTACGACAGGTACTGAAACGTGCCGTGGACCGGGATGAAGTAGCGCGGCCGCACCAGCTGGAGCATCAGCTTCTGCTCCTCGCGGTGCGCGTGCCCCGAGGCGTGGATCCCGGGACGGTTGCCGACGTGCACCACGCGCGCGCCGAGCCGCGCCAGGTTGTCGATCACCCGGGCGATCGCCAGCTCGTTGCCCGGGATGTGGCGGCTGGACAGCACGACCAGGTCGCCGGCCTCCACCGCCAGCTGGCGGTGCGCGCCGAGGGCCACGCGGGTCAGCGCCGAGCCGGGCTCGCCCTGGGTCCCCGACAGGAAGACCAGCGTGCGCTCCCGCGGGTGGTCCTTCGCCCGCTCGACCGGCACCAGCCGCTCCCCGGGCAGCCGCAACAGTCCCAGGCTCGTCGCCACCGCGACGTAGCGGCTCACCGAGCGTCCGGCGAGCACCAGGTCGCGGCCGTGCCGCTCGGCGCACTCGATCACCGACTGCAGCCGCTGCACGTTGGACGAGAAGGCCGAGACGAACACCCGTCCGCGTCCGGCCTCCTTGATCACCCGGTCGAGCTCCTCGGCGACGTCGCGCTCGCCGCGGGTGATCCCCTCCATCTCGATGTTGGTCGAATCGGAGAGCAGCAGGGTGACGCCGGCGGCGCCGAGCTCGGACAGGCGTTGCAGGTCGAAGTGCAGGCCGTTGGGCGGGTTGAGGTCGACCTTGAAGTCCCCGGTGTGGATCACCGTCCCGATCGAGCTGCGGATCGCCAGGGCCACGGCATCGGGAATCGAATGGGTGACGCGGATCGCTTCGAGCTCCAGGCCGCCGATGCGAAACGGTTCGCGCGGGCGGATCGGGTGCAGCTCGGGCTCGAACCCCAGCTCGTGCTCGGCCAGCCGCAGGCGGATCAGCTCCAGCGCCATCGGCGGTCCGTAGATCGGCACCCGGCGGCGGGCCAGCAGGAACGGCACCGCGCCGATGTGGTCCTCGTGGCCGTGGGTCAGCACCACCGCCCGGAGTTTCTCGCCGAGACCGACGGCGTAGGAGAAGTCGGCGTGCATCACGTCGACGCCGACCTCTTCTTCCGGGAACATGATGCCGCAATCGATGAGCAGCGCGTCGTCCCCGTCCTCGAGGACGAGGGCATTCATGCCCACTTCGCCGAGGCCCCCCAGTGGGACGATGCGTACGGTCACGACACCCGAGGATACCCGAAGGGCCGCCGCAACGCCACGCGGAAACCGGGCCGGTCGCCGCGCGGATTGCGGCCGGGGACCGCCGGTGGTTCCTGCCTCGGGTCCGGCGGCGCGGCCGCGACGCGGCTCGCTTTACACCCGGGACGCGGTTCGGCATGATCCGTCCCCGGGCGGGGTCCGTGGGGGACCCGGCATCACGACCAATCCTGGGAGGTGCGCGGTGGCGAACCCGAATCCGTTCCACGTCGACGAGAGCAAGCCCTGGCTGCAGAAGGCGGCCGGTTGGCCGGACGAGGTTCCGCGGAACCTGGAGTTCCCGAACTGGACGCTGCGCCAGCTGTTCAAGCAGTCCGCGGCGCAGTTCCCCGACCACCACGCGGCGTGGTTCCTCGGCGCGTTCCTGTCGTACCGCGAGCTGGACGACAAGATCGACCGCCTGGCGACCGCGCTGCACCAGCTCGGCATCAAGAAGGGCGACGTCGTCGCCCTGCTGCTCCCCAACTCGTTCCAGTACGTCGTCTGCTACTACGCCGTCACCGCGCTGGGCGCCGTCGCCTCCGGGATCAACCCGACCTACAAGCCGATGGAGATCCTGCACCAGCTCAAGACGATCGACGCCAAGACGCTGGTCGTGCTCGACGCCCTGTACGAGGGTCAGGTGGCGCCGATCCGCGAGCGCTCGCCGCTGCGCACGATCATCGCCACCAACATCGTCGACCTGGCCGGCCTCTCGCCGATCAAGAAGTTCCTCGGCAAGCTGCTGAAGAAGATCCCGACCGGGCCCGTCCCGGCCGACGCGCTGCAGCTCACCGACCTGCTCAAGACGCCGAAGAACGTCCCCGAGGTCGCGATCGACCCGCGGGAGGACCCGGCGACCTACATCATGACCGGCGGCACCACCGGCGTGCCGAAGGCGGCGGTGCTGACGCACTTCAACTGCGTGTCCAACGCGCTGCAGTCCAAGGCCTGGTTGTTCAAGGTCAAGCCCGGCGCCTGCTCGGTGGGCGTCCTGCCGCTGTTCCACTCGTTCGCCATGACCTGCGTGATGAACCTCTCGTTCACCTACGGCGGCTGGATGATGCTGTTCCCCAAGCCGCCGCCGATGGGCGAGCTGCTCGACACGATCATCAAGTTCGGCCCGGACCATGCCACCTTCTTCACCGGCGCCGAGATCCTGTTCAAGAAGATCACCGACCACTTCGAGAGCCTGCCCGTGGACCAGCGCCCGAAGATCACCGGCAAGCTCGAGCTGTGCGTCTCCGGCGCCGGCCCGTTGCACCGGCCGGTCCAGGAGGCCTTCGAACGCATCACCGGCGCCCGGCTCGTCGAGGGCTACGGCCTGACCGAGACCTCGCCCGTGGTCTGCGCCGGGATCTTCTGGGGCGACCGCAAGCTGGGCATCATCGGCTACCCGTTCCCCGGCACCGACTGGCGGATCCTCGATACCGAGACCGGCACCAAGCCGATGGGCATCGGGCCCGACCAGGCCGGCGAGCTGATCGTCGCCGGACCCCAGGTGATGAAGGGCTACCTCAACCAGCCCGAGGAGACCGCCGATCACATCAAGGAGCTCGACGGCAAGAAGTGGATGTTCACCGGCGACATCGGCTACTTCGACGAGCACGGCCTGGTCACCATCTGCGACCGCAAGAAGCAGCTGATCAAGTACAAGGGCTACTCCGTGTTTCCCAAGGAGGTCGAGGAGCTGGTGGGCGGCCACGAGGCGGTGAGCGAGGTGGCGGTGGCCGGGATCCCCGACCCCGAGACCGGCGAGCTGATCAAGGCCTGGGTCGTGCTGCGCCCCGAGTTCAGGGGCAAGCTGACCACCGAAGAGCTGCTCAAGTGGTGCCAGGCGAACCTCACGCACTACAAGCAGCCGAAGCTGATCGAGTTCAAGGACGAGCTGCCCAAGACGCTCGTCGGCAAGGTCCTGCGCCGCGTGCTCCAGGAAGAGGACCCGCTCTGGCGCGAGCGGACGACCAAGAAGGCCTGAGCGGGACGCCGCGACGCTCGCGGCCGTTCGCAGGCGGGCGCCGGCCCGGCTGGCGTGTCCGGCCGACGCGGTCGGCGGTCGACGCCTACGGTTGGAGGTCGGCGGCCAACGCCGTCGCCACGTCGTCCTGCAACGACCGGGCGACGTCGCGGCGGCGACAAGGATCGTTGACCAGCACCGCGAAGGCGTAGCCCGCGCGGCCGTCGGCCGAGAGCGCATAGCCCGAGAGCGCCCAGACGGCGTTGAGCGTCCCGGTCTTGGCCCGCACCAGTTCGCGCGTCGTCCGCGCGCCCAGCCGGGAGCGCAGCGTGCCGTCGCGGCCGGCGACCGCGAGGGCCGCGAGGAACTCGGGCCGGATCTCCGCGTCGAGATACACGGCGCGCAGCAGCGCGGTCAGCGTCCGCGGCGCCACCTCGTCGGCCGTGAACAGCCCCGAGCCGTTGCGCAGCACCAGCCCGGTGACCGGGACGTTCCACTGTTCCAGGGTTTCGCGCACGACCTCGGCCCCGTGCTCGGAGGTGCCCGGCTCGCCCTTGCGCTCGGCGCCGAGGATCTTGAGCACCTGTTCGGCGTGGAAGTTGCTCGACTCCTTGCCGAGCTGCCACAGCCAGGAGTGCAGCGGGTCGGAGTCGTGTCGGGCCAGCTCGGTCGCGCCGTCGGGAACCGCTCCGGCGCCGATGCCGTCGCCGTCGACCGTGATGCCCGCCGCGCGCAGCGCCTCGCGCAGGGCGAGCCCGGTGAACCGCAGCGGGTCATCGATCCGCCGCGTGTACGAGTCCCACGGGGCGTCCGCGCCGATGGTGCCCCAGATCCGGGCGGCGGTGGCCCCGTCGTCCCCCGCGGAAGCGAACATCCGCAGGGCGTTGCCGCCGCCGGCCACGGTGCGCGCCTCGAGCTTCGTCTCGAGGAACCCCTCCGGGTAGCTGAAGAACCGTGCGGGGTCGCCGGCCGCGCCGCCGGGACCGATCCAGACCTCGATCGCGTTGGCGTCGATGCTCGCGGCGCCCACCGGGGCCCGGAACGCCGCGTCCTCGCCGGGCTGCGAGTCGTAGGCGTAGGGCAGCCGTTCGTCGTCGAAATACGCGTCGTCGATCTTGAGGCCGCCGCGCACGCGGGTGATGCCGACGGCGCGCGCTTCGCGCGCCAGCTCCCAGAGGTCCTTGGCGGTCAGGGTCGGGTCGCCGCGTCCGCGCAGGACGAGGTCTCCGGTCACGGTGTCGCCGTCGCGCAGGCCGTGGAGCGTGGTGCGGACGGAGAAGGCCGGGCCGAGCACCTCGAGGGCGGCGGCCATCACGAGCAGCTTGGCGTTGGAGGCGGGATTGAGCGCGTGGTCGGCGCGGCTGCCGTAGACCACGTCGCCGGTGGCGAGGTCGAGCACCTCGACGCCGACCTTCGCCTGGTCGCGGCCGCGGTGGCCCCACGGGGCGTGTTCGACGAGGCGTTCGAGCTTCGCCCGCAGCGCGCCGTGGTCCGCCGCCGTCGTGTCTTCGCCGCGGACGGGGAGGGCGCAGAGCGCCGCCGCCGCCAGTCCCGCCGCCGCCAGAGCGATTGTCGCCCGCCGCATGCCGCACCTCCGCGCCGTCCGAGTCTATCGGCGCCGGCGCCTGCGGCCAAATCGACGGGCCAGCCCGGCGGGTGTTCAATCCCGGCTTGGCGAAGGGCGTTCAGTCCTTCGGGGCGCCGCAGGCGGTGGGGCAGGTGGTCGGGCCGTCGGGGACGGGGTGGGCCCGGCTGAACGGGGAGATCTCGCGCAGTCGCGCGATGACCGCCGGCAGCTCGGCCAGCACGCGGTCGATCTCCGCGACGGTGGTGTAGCGCGAGAGCGAGAAGCGGATCGAGCCGTGGGCGAAGGTGAACGGCACGCCCATCGCGCGCAGCACGTGGGACGGCTCGAGCGACCCCGAGGTGCAGGCCGAGCCCGACGACGCGCAGATCCCGGCCTGGTCCAGCAGCAGCAGGATCGCCTCGCCCTCGACGAACTCGAAGGAGATGTTGGTGGTGTTGGGCAGCCGGCGTTCGCGGTGGCCGTTGACGATCGCGTCGGGGATGCGCTCGAGGATGCCGTGCTCCAGCCGATCGCGGAGCGCGCGGACGGTCGTCTGCTCCTCGGCGACGTGGCGGTGCGCCAGCTCGGCGGCGGCGCCGAGGGCGACGATGCCGGGGACGTTCTCGGTGCCGCCGCGGCGGTTGCGTTCCTGGTGGCCGCCGATCAGGAACGGCCGGAACTTGGTGCCGCGGCGGACGTACAGCGCGCCGATCCCCTTGGGGGCGTGGAGCTTGTGGCCGGAGAGCGAGAGCATGTCGATGGCGGAGCGGCGCATGTCGAGCGGGAGCTTGCCGACGGTCTGCACGGCGTCGGTGTGGAACAGCGCGCCGACGTCGTGGGCCATCCGGGCCAGCTCCTCGACGGGGAACATCACGCCGGTCTCGTTGTTGGCCCACATCACGGAGACGACGGCGGTGCGGGTGGACAGCGCCGCGCGCAGCTCGACGAGGTCCAGCAGGCCGTCGCGGTCGACGCCCAGCCGGACGACCTCGTAGCCTTTGCGTTCGAGGTGTCGGGCGAGCGACAGCACGGCGGGGTGCTCGACGCGCGTGGTGATCAGTTGCTTGCGCTCGGGGTACGCCTCGAGGGCGGAGAGGATCGCGGTGTTGTCGCTCTCGGTGCCGCAGCTCGTGAACAGGATCTCGGTGGGGGTTTCGGCGCCGAGCAGGGCGGCGACCTGTTCGCGGGCGCGGTCGACGTCGCGGTTGACGTCGCCGCCGAAGGCGTGGATCGAGGACGGGTTGCCGTAGCGATCGCGGAGGAACGGCAGCATCGCCTCCAGGACCTCGGGGGCCACGGCGGTGGTGGCGTTGTTGTCGAGGTAGATCGGCTTCATGACGCGGCCTCCCCCGTGCCCGGCGGTTCGACCACGACGGTGATCCCGTCCGCGACCAGCTCGCGCATCTTGTCCTGGATCCAGCCGGTGGTGAACCCGGCGGCCATGCAGCCGGCGCAGTGTCCGACGAGGGCCACGCGGACGGTGTCGCCTTCGATGTCGATCAGCTCGATGTCGCCGCCGTCCTTCTGGAGCACCGGGCGGACCTCGTGTTCGATCGTCTCCTGGACCAGGGCGATCTTCTTGAGCTGGGTCATGCGGCCTCCGGCGGCGACGGGTCGGGGCGCGGGCTTGCGGCGTTGCTCCTCGGCGATCCGGTTGACGATCTCCTCGATCTCGGCCTGGCAGGCGCCGCAGCCGCCGCCGGCCTTGGTGTAGTTGGTCACCTGTTCGACGGTGCGGAGGTTGTTTTCGCGGATCGCGCGTTCGATCTTCTTGTCGGTGATGCCGAAGCAGTGGCAGACGATGGCGCCGTCCTCGTGCACGTCGGGGGCGCGCTGCTCGCCCCGCAGGTCGGCGACGGCCGCCTCGAGCGCCTCGCGGCCCATCACGGAGCAGTGCATCTTCTCCTGGGGGATGCCGCCGAGGTAGTCGGCGATGTCCTGGTTGGTGATCTTGAGCGCCTCCTCGATCGTCTTGCCCAGGACCATTTCGGTGAGGGCGCTGGCGCTGGCGATGGCGCTGCCGCAGCCGAAGGTCTTGAAGGTGGCCTGGGTGATGCGATGGGTCTTGGGATCGGTCTTGATGTAGAAGGTGAGGGCGTCGCCGCAGGCGATCGAGCCGACCTCGCCCTTGCCGTCGGCGTCCTCGAGGGTGCCGACGTTCCGGGGGTGGAAGAAGTGGTCCTTGAGTTTCTCGGAGTAGTCCCAGGCCATCGCATGCCTCCCGTCGAGCGGCCGTTCCGGTCCCGTCCGGCGCTGCGAACCATAGGCATCACCCGCCTTTCGATCAACCCACCCCTTCGAACGTGGTCGTGGTCGTGGTCGTGGTCGTCGTCGCGGAGTCCACCCCTCCTTCGACTCGATATTGCTACCCAATTCCGGGCCGACGACAATTCTCGAAACCGCACGCAACACCGCGGCCTGCTCGGGCGCGAGAAGCCCGGCGGCTGCGCGGGGCATCCTCATCACCGGGTCGTGTGCGGGGGGCGATGGCGAGTCGAACTTGCGCATGGGAAACCCGAA
>CAZMRP010000101.1:0-10932 GCA_964568275.1 uncultured Myxococcales bacterium | reverse complement strand
ACGGCTCGAGGCCGACGTCACTTCCGCCGAGGCCTGGTACAACGATCTCGGCTACCAGAGCCGCGGCAACCTCGCCCGGCTCTACGCCCGCGCCGGCTGGTGGACCGACGAGCTCGGCGGCCCGGTGCAGACGTTGCAGGTCCGGGCCGAGGCGTGGGACCACGTGAGCCTCGACGGACTGCTCGTCTGGCACCGCTACGGCGTCGAGGCCGACGCCCTGTTCGCGGGCAACAATTGGCTGGAGGCGCGGCTGTTCTACGACCCCGCGGCCTGGGACGACCGCGAGCTGCGGGACGGGGCCGACCTGCGCCGCCCGGGGTGGGCCGGCCTGGAGTTCTCGGCCTCCACCGACTACCGCTACCCCGTCACCCTCGACCTGTGGAGCCAGTTCCGTTTCTGGAACGACGTCTGGGACGCGTACGTCGAGGCGAGCGTGATCCTCAAACCGGCCGACACCCTGACGCTCGAGCTGGCCCCGAACCTCGAGTTCGAAGGGGGGCGGCCGGCGCGGGTCGCGGTGACCGAGGACGCGGGCGAACGCCGGTACCTGCTCGGCAACCTCGCGGCGTCGTCGATCGGCCTCACGCTGCGGGCCACCTGGGCCATCACCACCCGCCTCTCGCTCCAGGCCTACGGACAGCTGTTCCTCGCCGCCGCGGACTACGGCCCGTTCTTCGAACGGCGCGTGCCGGCCGGGGAGCGGCCGCGCATCGAGCCCTCCGAGCTGACGCCCGTCGCCGACCCGACCGACGACCCCGACTTCGCGCAGGCCGCGGTCAACGCCAGCCTCGTGCTGCGCTGGGAGTACCTCCCGGGCTCGACGCTCTACCTGGTCTACACCCACCAGCAGGTGCCGCCGGAGGCCTCCGGCGAGGGTCGCCTGGACCTGTCCGCCCTGCGCGAGGCCGCCTGGACCGAGATGGTGCTGCTCAAGTCGAGCTTCCTCTGGAACTGAGCCGGGCCCGGACCGGTTGCGGCCCGTTGCCGGGCACCCGGCGCCTCCGGTAGCATCCGGACACGTTGCGACGGGGGGGTCGCGCGGGAGGAGCAACGACCATGGCCGACGACAAGCCGCAGCCGCCGTCCGACGACCTGCCCGAGACCGTCCGCCGGGAGCTCGCCACGCTCGACGCGCAGAAGCGCGACGGGAAGCTGACGGCGTTCGAGCACGCCGCGAAGCGCAAGACGCTGCTCAAGGGCGTCGCGGCACAGACGAAGCCGAGGTTCGGCGCCGCCCCGACGGAGCCGGCGAAGCCGACCGACCACCCGGCCGAAGGGACCGCGGAGCCGGCGGCGCCGGACACGACCGACGGGAAGAAGCCCGCGGCGGAGGAGCGGCCGCCCGAGGTGAAGATGCCCGAGGCGTGGGCGAAGAAGGACAAGCAGCGCCGGGCGGGACCGAAGACCTGGACCGAGGGGGCTCGCACCGACGACCCGACGAAACGCGTGGTCCACGCGCCGGTGGCCGAGGGCTTCGGCACGGGGAAGGCGTTCCTGTTCCTGTTCGGGTTCCGGATCCACAGCCCGCGCGACCAGGAGTTCCTGGAGAAGGAGCTGAAGGAGCTCGACGACGACATCGCCGTGCTGCGCGGCGCGGGGTACACGGTGGTGGTCGACCCGCAGGCGACCCGCCAGGACCTGCTCGATGCCGTCACCGGCCGCGGCGAGGGGGTCGAGCAGCTGGCACCCGCCGGGGTGTACTGGAGCGCGCACGGCAGCGAGGACGGCTCGGTGCAGACCTGCGACGGCGGCCACGTCGCCCCGGACGACCTGCAGCCGGACCAGGTCCACGCCGGACTCCGGCTGATGGTCTTCGCCTCGTGCTACGTCGGCTCGCGCTCCCGCACCTGGCGCAAGGCGCTCGGCGGCCGACCGATGGTCGTGGGCTGGGGCCGCCCGGTGACGATCGACCGCGCGGTCGAGTTCCTCCAGTCGCGGGCCGACACCGAGACCGACCTCGACGACCTGATCCGGCGCTACCTGCTGACCGACGCGCCGATCCCGGGCGAGGACGGCCTGGCCTACGCGCCGGTGGACGACGCGTCGAGCCGCGGGCGGCTGGGCGACGTGCCGGAGCGGCTGCGGACCGTGGTGGAGATGCTCGGGGCGAAGTGGAAGACCGAGCCGCACTGGGTCCAGGTCGACGTGCCGCTCGAGGACCGGCGCTGGGAGCAGGTGAAGGTGTTCGTCGTGGAGTCCTCCGAGCCGTACTGCGAGGGGGAGCCGATGCTGGCGGCGGAGTCCGACGTCGGCGAGCTGACGGCGGTGGTCGACCCCGCGACGCTGCTGTCGGGGTTCGGCGGTCCGGGCTACGCCCGGGTCTCGCTGGTCAAGAGCGGGACCGACATGCCGCGGATCGTCGTGCAGGGCTTCCTGCCGATCGCCCGGGCGCGCGACCAGGACCTCGCGGCGCTCGTCTACCAGGTGGCCCAGGTCGCCGACCGACTCGAGCAACGGATCTTCGGCGGCGACATGCGCTAGCCCGCGGACGGGCCGCCCGAGCCGCGACCGCCGGCGTCAGAACTTGTCCTGGGCGGCGAACTGGGACTCGAGCTGGTCCGCGGTCGACGCCACCACGTGCAGCGGCAGCTCGAACTCCTCCGGATCGAGGTTGGTCAGCGGGACGGTGTACTTGAACACGAAGACGTCGCCGTCGAGCGCGATGGCGCCCACCGCGAAGTCATTGTTCTTCTTCAGCGCCACGGTGGGCGACATCTCGTTCTCTTTGCAGCACGCCGAGGCGAACTCGACCCAGTCCTGGTCGAAGGCGCTGAAGTGCTTGCAGCGCACGAGCTGCTTGCGCTCGTTGTCGTAGGCGAACACCAGCGAGAACCAGTGTTCCTCGTCGCGCGCCAGCTTGTACTTGGTCCGGGCGTACTCCTGAATCTCACCCCACGTCGGCATCGTTGACCTCCCCTGCGGCTCTCCCGCAACCCCCAACGGGGCGATGCTTGAAGCGCCGTCGGGGCCTTGTCAACGATCGAGACGGGCGCCGCGCTCGACGGTTCACCGCTCGCCGGGCGTCGCGGGCGACTCGGTCGCCGCCGCGCGATCCTCCCGCCCCAGGCGCTCGGCCAGTCGTGCGACGCGGACGACGAACCGGACGGCGGTCTCGCGGCCGCGACCGAGCGGACCGCGGCGGGCGTGCTCCGCGGCCACCGCGACCTGCAGCTCGCGGAACCCCTGCTGGAGCGCCGGTAGGACCTCGAAGGCCGCACGAACGGCCGTGCCGACGCGCTCCGCGCGCAGTCGGCGACACCAGCGCAGCCAGCCCTCGCCGGCCAGGGCCCGCGAGGCGACGAGGGCCAGGGCGAAGATGAAGGTCCCGCGGAGCAGCATCAGGACGCCGGCCTCCAGGCCCCGGGACGACAGCGGCACCCCCGCCAGCTCGAGGTCGCGCGGCTCGAACAGCAGCGCGCCGGCGACGACGACCACCACGCCGGCGACCCAGAACCGGGGCAGCCACAGCCTGCGGAGCAGGCGACGGTCCGTCGCCAGCAACGCGAGCAGCCACAGGCCCAACGCGAGGGCCGACCAGGCGGGCGAGCCGCCGAACTGCAGGACGATGCAGCCGGCGGCCAGCGTGCCGAGCAGCCGGGCCCGCACCCGCTCAGCGGACATCGCCATCCTCCCCGGCGACCAGTCGGCGCGCGGCCTCCCGCCCGACGCCTCGTCCGAACAGACCTCCCGCCGCGCCGACCGCAACCACGACCAGGCAGAACCCGGCCAGCAGCGTCCAGCCGACGCGCGGCGACACCCCCAACGCCCGGCCGGCGCTGCGCAGGGCCGACAGGTAGAGCTCGACCACGCCGGTGCCGAAGAACACGAGCTGGGTGACGAGCTTCTGGAACGCGGACCACAAGGCGCACAGCGACCCGGCCAGCGCGGCCGGAACCGCCGCCCGCGGCGCCGCGAACAGCGCCGACTCCACCAGCACGCCTTCCATGAGGATGGCGAACATCGGCCCCAGCACCATCCCGTCCGGCGAGATCGACTTGCAGAGCGCGGCGACGGCCGCGGTGGCGAGACTGGCTCCACGGGCCGGCAGGAGTTGCCGCTGGGCCACGAGCAGCGCGGCGCCGAGGGACGAGAGCACCACCCCGGCCAACGGCATGCGAAACGAATGCAGCGCCGCGCCGAGCGTGATCTCGAACGCCCCCCACGCCGCCCCGAAGGCCGTCACGTAGGCCCAGAACCGGGCCCGGTCCGGCGCGTGCCGCGCGTCGCGGACGACGGCCGTCGCGGGCCCGAGGCCGTGATATGCTGCCGCTGGAGGCGCCCCCTCGGGGGCGAAGGGAACGAGATGCGCAAGGTCGCTCGACTCCGCACCGCCGGCAGGCGGTTCGACCGCCCGGCGCCGGACCGGACCGTGCGGGTCCGGGTCAAGGCCTGGGTCGACTGGCCGGAGGGCGCCGAGGTCGGTCCGGGGCGCGCCGCGCTGCTCCGCGCCATCCGGCAGCACGGCTCGATCAGCGTCGCCGCCCGGACCGTCGGCATCGCCTACCGCACCGCCTGGAACTGGATCCAGGCGATGAACGCCGTGGCCGACTGCCCGCTGGTCGCCGCCCGCCCCGGCGGCAGCCACGGCGGCGGCGCGACGCTCACACCGGCCGGCGACGCCGTCATCTCCGCCCTCGACGCGCTGCACGACCGCGTCCACGACCTGTCCGCCGCCGCCACGACCGAGTTCACGGCGCTCCTCGCGCGCCTCGCGGGCGACGGCATCACACACCGTGCGGCTCCGTCGCGGCGCAATCGCCGCCCAACGCCGCGCAGGTGAACCGCAACCCCAGCCAGACCTGCCAGCCCGGTGCCGGGAAGCCGTACTCGGTCTGGTAGTTGCCGTCGAGCAGGTTGGTCACGCGCGCGGAGACCTCGAGCCACGGGAACGGCCGCAGGTCGACCCGCGCGTCCCACACGACGTAGGTGCCCAGCGTGGCCCACCGCAACGTCTCCGGATCCTCGAACCGCTGCGGGCCCGCCAGCCGCACGAAGGTCGACACGCCCAGCCAGGACCACGGGTCCACGGCCGCCCCGAGCGACGCCGCGTGCTCCGGACGGTAGGGCAGCTCGTCCGCCGGCGGTTCGACGCCCAGACGTCGGGCGAACAGGTAGCGGTAGGAGGCGTCGAACCGCAGCCATCCCGGCGGTGCGACGGACAGCTGCAGCTCGGCACCCGCCAGCCGCGCGGCGTCGACGTTCTGCAGCTGGTCGACCATCGAGTTGAGGTGCACCGGAGCGATCAGGCCGGCGACCTCGGCGTCGTAGCCCGCCGCGCGCAGCTCGAGCCAGGGCTGCGGACGCCAGGCGGCCTCGACGCCGAAGTGCCAGGCCGCCTCGGGTCCGAGGGTCGGATTCGGATCGCGCTGGCCCAGCGCGTACGAGAAGCGCTCCTTGAGCGACGGGAACCTGGAACGGCGGGCCGCCACGACCTCGAACGACAGGCCGTCCAGCGGCTCGTAGCGCAGGGCCAGCAGCGGTCCCCAGCCGACCGCCGTGTCGAGCGACAGGTCCGGCAGGTCGCCGGGAAACTCGACGTCGAGCTGGAACCCGGCCGTGAGCCGCAGCTGAGGGCCGAGGGTCTGTTCGAGCTGCGGCGCCAGCGTCCACAGCGTGCGGTCGACCTCGCCGCCTTCGTCCTCGCGGTGACGGTCGTGCTGCACTCCGGTCCAGACCCGCAGCGCCGAGGCCCAATCGCCCTCCGAGAACGGGTACGACAGCCGCACGCGCCCGCCGAAGGCGCGGTCGTGGTACCAGGTGTGGAAGGCCCGCGGCAGCTCCTGCGTCGCGTAGCGGGCATCGTCGTAGCTGTCGAACAGGTTGTCGTACACGCGGACCCAGGTCAACTCGTCGATCCGCAGCCCGTCGCCGTAGCGACCGGTGTGGCCGGCCGAGGCGCCGACGACGCGCCAGGCGTTCATCCGCCACCAGCGCACGCGGGCGTCGGCGGCGACGGTGCTCGGCGGGACGCCGCGCTGCGCGTCGAGGACGAAGCCCGAGAGGCGCAGCCGGTGGTCGGGCCCGCAGTCGAGTTCCACGCCGCCCAGCAGCCGGCGCAGACTGCGGTCGCTGTTCTCCCGCTCGCCGCCGTCCTCGTTGCGGGCCGGAACGAAGCCGCCGGCAAGCGGAAAGCCGCGCTGGTCGTCCACGCCGCCCGCGAGCACCCAGCCCACCGGCCCGCGGCGCAGCGCGTGGACGGCCTCCAGCCGCGCGCCGTGCCCGCGACCGGAAGCCTCGAACGTCGTCTCCACGGCCGGCGCCTGCCCCGGCTGCCGCGTCACCACGTTGATCGCCCCGCCCAGGCCGTTCGGCCCCCACAGCACGGAGCCCGGCCCGGCGACCACCGTCACGTGGTCCACCAGACCGGCGGGCAGCAGATCGAGGTCCGCCTGGCCGTCGTAGGGCACGTAGGTCGGCACGCCGTCCAGCAGCACGACCGTCTCCCGCTGCTCGAAGCCGCGCAGCGTCACCACGCGATCGCCGCGCGAGTTCCACGAGGCGTCCACCGCGGCATGCCGCTCCAGCGCCTCGCCCACCGACCGCGCCCCCTGGGCCTCGAGCGCCTCCCGGGAAATCGTGCGCACGGCGATGCCCGTCGCCTCCGCCGCCGGCGGCGGCGAGACCGCCGCCGAAGCCGCCTCGTCCGTCGGCACCGTCGCGCTCGACGCCGCCGGCTCCTCCGTCAGGCGCGAGGCGGTCACCACGATCTCTTCCAGCCGAATCGGAGCCTGCGGCCCGGCGGCAGTCGCCGACGGCTCGCGGCCGGTCGCGGCAGCCTCCTCCTGGGCCCGCGCCGTCGGCGCCGACCACAGCGCCAGCCAGCCGAGCGTCGCGCCGGCCATCCACCGCGGCACGCCGCTGCGCCCGGCACGGGTCAAGGCCGGGTCACCTCGAGCTCCGCGATGTCCCGCGGACTCATGCAGCCCGGGAAGCCCAGCGCCGCCTCCCACAGCAGATCTCGGGTCACCGGGTGGATGAAGCCGTGCGCCAGCGTCGCCCAGTCGACCGGCACCAGCGTCTCGCAGAACTCGCGCGACTCGGGACGGAAGCCGTCGGAGCCGACGAACCCGGCGACCAGCCCGGCCGACGCCTCGCCCGGCAGCGCCGCCTCGATCACGGCCTGCAAGCCCACGACCGACGCGCCCTCGACGAGCGTCGGGGTCAGCGTTCCGAGGGCCAGCTCGTAACGACCGCCCTCGAACACGACCGTCACGCTGAGGCCCCCGGCGTCGAGCCCGCCGTCGGTATCCCCCGCGACGGACTGGTCGCAACCCGCAACCCCCGCGACCAGACCCGCCGCCGCGACCGCACAGATTCCACGCGCTCGTTGCCGCATCCGCCGCTCCCATCCCGTCATGCAGACTCGTGCATAACGGCTCCGACCTATAGGACGGCCCCCGACGACGTGTCAAGCCGACGGGCGGCCGTCCTCGCACGACGGGCCGGATTCTGCTAGGCAGCGCCCGAGGCACGGACGGCGATGGCGCACTGGGCGTTGATCACGGGGGAGCGCGGCGAGGGCAAGACGTCGCTCGCCCTGCGGCTGATCGCGCGCCTGCGCGCGGCGGGCCTGCGCGTCGAGGGCTTCGTGCAGCGCGCGCTCGACGACGCCGACGGAGCCCGCGCCGGCTACGACCTCGTCCGCCTCGCGAACGAGGAGAGCGCCCCGCTCGCCCGGCGGGGGACGGACCCGCACGGGACCCGGCCGACGGTCTGCCACTACGTCTTCGAGCCGGGCGTCTTCGCCCGCGGGTGCACCTGGCTGCGCGAGGACGCCGCGCGGGCCGAGGTCCTGCTGCTGGACGAGGTGGGCCGCCTGGAAGCGGGCGGCCGCGGCCACGCCGAGGCGATTCGCCTGGCGCTCGGGCTCCCGCCGCCGAAGGTCGTGGTCCTCTCGGTCCGCGCCGAGATGCTGTTCGCGGTCGTGCAGCGGTTCCTCGGCGACGATCCCGTCGAGCCCGTCGCGGCGCTGGAGGCCCCCGCCGCGCCGGGGGCCGAGGAGGAGTTCGTGGCGCAGGTCGTCCGCGCCGTCGGTCGGGATGCGCGACCGGACGAGCGGCGGCCGCTCCGCGCCGGCGGCGTGGACTGGCGCGAGGTCTGCGTGCGGATGCGCGAGGAATCGGCACGCCAGACCGAGCGTCTGGCCGATCCGGAGTTCCGCTTGCCGCCGGACGCCTGGCAACCGCGCGCCGCGCGCTTCGCCCGCCGCGTCCGTGCCGAAACGCGCCCCGACCCGGTGGTGGAGTGGCTGCGGACGCGCCTGCGCCCCGGCGACTCGGTCCTCGACGTCGGCGCCGGGACCGGACGCTACGCGCGTCATCTGTCGGGTCTCGTCGACCGGGTCGTGGCCGTCGAGCCCTCGCCGGCCATGCGCGCGGAGCTGGAGCGGCTGCTGGCCGAGGAACGGCGGACCAACGTGGCCGTCGTGCCGGAGTCGTGGCCGCTCCCGTCCGCTGCCCGCGCCGACGTCGTCTTCTGCGCGCACGTGGTCTACTCGGTGCCGGACCTCGTACCGTTCCTCGAGGCGCTCGACGCGGCCGCCGGGCGCCTGTGCGTCGTGGTCTGCGGCCTCCAGCCGCCCAACGCGGTGCTGGCGCCGGTCTGGGAGGCGGTGCACGGCGAGACGCGCCGGCCGCTGCCCGGGGCGCTCGAGATCCTCAACCTGCTGCACCAGCTGGGTCTGCGGGCCGGCCTCGAGATCCTGGCGCGGGAGGACGACCACTTCCGCTACGAGAGCCGCGACGACGCGCTGCGCGCCTTGCGCAAGCGGCTGCACCTGCTCCCGCGGCCGGAGACGGACGCGCGGATCCTCGGGACGCTCGACGCGCTGTTCGCGCATCATGCGGACGGCAGCTGCTCGATCCGCCCCGTACCGCGGGACGCCGTCCTGTGGTGGAGCCGTCCGCCCCGGGACTGAGCACGACCTCCCGACGCCGCGAGCTCCGCGACGGCCTCGACGGCTCGACTCCCCGCGCCCGCCCCTGCTAGCATCGCGACCGACCCGGCGAGGGAGGTGGCGATGTCCGAGTTGACCGAGTCCCCGGCCTGGAAGGCGTTGGCCGCGCACCACGCGGCCACGGCGAACGTGCACCTGCGACAGCTGTTCGCCGACGACCCCGCGCGATTCTCGCGGCTCAGCCTGCGGATGGGCGACCTGCTGGTCGACTTTTCCAAGCAGCGCGTGACCGCCGAGACGCTCAGGCTCCTGCTGGCCCTCGCCGAACAGGCGGACGTGCGCGGCTGGATCGGCCGGATGTTCGCCGGCGAGCAGCTCAACTTCACCGAGGGCCGGGCGGTGCTCCACGTCGCCCTGCGCAACCGCTCGAACCGGCCGGTCCTCGTCGACGGTCGCGACGTGATGCCCGACGTCAACCGCGAGCTGGAGCGGATGCGGCGGCTGGCCGAGGCGGTGCGCGGCGGGAGCTGGACCGGGCACACCGGCCGGCGGATCACCGACGTGGTCAACATCGGCATCGGCGGCTCGGACCTCGGCCCGCTGATGGTCTGCGAGGCGTTGCGGCCGTACGGCCGCGCCGACCTGCGGCCGCACTTCGTCTCCAACGTCGACGGCACGCATCTGGCCGAGACGCTGCGGCGGGTCGACCCGCCGACCACCCTGTTCCTCGTCGCCTCCAAGACCTTCACGACGCAGGAGACGCTGACCAACGCGCATTCGGCGCGCCGCTGGCTGGTCGACGGGCTGAAGACGGAGGCGGCGGTGGCGCGCCACTTCGTCGCCCTGTCGACCAACGCCGAGGCGGTGACGGCGTTCGGGATCGACCCGGACAACATGCTCCGCTTCTGGGACTGGGTCGGGGGACGCTACTCGCTGTGGTCCGCGATCGGCCTGCCGATCGCCCTGGCCGTGGGGTTCGAGCGGTTCCAGGAGCTGCTGGCGGGGGCGCACGAGGTCGACGAGCACTTCCGCACCGCGCCGCTCGAGCGGAACATCCCGGTGCTGCTGGCGCTGCTTGGGGTGTGGAATCACAACTTCCTCGGCGCGCACGCCCACGCGATCCTCCCGTACGACCAGTACCTGCACCGCTTCGCGGCCTACTTCCAGCAGGGAGACATGGAGAGCAACGGCAAGCGCGTCGACCGCGCCGGCCGGCCGATCGAGGACTACACCACGGGTCCGATCCTGTTCGGCGAGCCGGGGACCAACGGGCAGCACGCGTTCTACCAGCTGATCCACCAGGGAACGCGGCTGGTCCCGTGCGACTTCCTCGCTCCGGTCGAGACCCACAACCCGCTGGGCGAGCACCACCGGATCCTGCTGGCCAACTGCCTGGCGCAGACCGAGGCCCTGATGAGGGGCAAGACGGAGGCCGAGACGCGCGCGGAGCTGGAGGCGGCGGGACTGCGGGGCGAGGCGCTGGAGCGCCTGCTGCCGCACAAGGTGTTTCCCGGCAACCGCCCGACGACGACCTTCCTGTTCCGCAGGCTCGACCCACGGACCCTCGGCCGGCTGATCGCGCTCTACGAGCACAAGATCTTCGTCCAGGGGGTGCTGTGGGGCATCAACAGCTTCGACCAGTGGGGGGTCGAGCTGGGCAAGCAGCTGGCGAAGCGGCTGCTGCCGGAACTGCAGCCGGGCGCCACGCCCTCCGCCCACGACTCGTCGACCCTCGGGCTGCTCGAGCACTGCGCGCGGCTGCGCGACGGCTGAACGCGCCGACCGACACGCGCCGACGGAGGCGCTTGCGGGCGCCGGGCGCCCCCGCTAACCTATCGTCCGGCGCGCCGGCGCGCGAGGAGGCAACGGTGGGTCGGCACGACCGCCGTCGGACAGCGACAGGGCGCACGGGTGGGGACGACCGGGCGTGGTGCGCGCTCGCCGGCGCGCTGGCGTGCTGCCTGGCCGCCTGCGAGACGACGCCGCTCGAGCGACCGGCGTCCGCGGGGACGGGGCGACCGCTGGAATCCGCGGTC
>CAZMRP010000100.1:0-11021 GCA_964568275.1 uncultured Myxococcales bacterium | reverse complement strand
AGCGTGCGGCGGCGGCGGCGGCGGACGCCGGCCAGCAGCTCGGTGGTGCCGCCGGCAACGGCGGTCACCGATTTCACCTCGAGCTGCGCCGCGGGGGACGCCAGGCTCGCGACGGCCACCCGGTCCGCCAGTCCGGCCTCGGCCGCCAGCAGGTTCTCCTGCATCTCCCGCGCCGTCGCGAAGCGGTCCTCCGGCCGCCGGCGGATCGCGCGGACGACCACGGCCTCCAGGGCCGCGGGCAGGTCCGGCGCGAAGCGGGACGGCGGCGGATACTCGTCGGCGTGCGCCCGCTCGGCGAACCGCTCGGCCCACAACAACTCCGCCTTCCGCTGCGTGAACGGCAGACGACCGGCCAGCATGCGGTACAGCAGCATGCCGCAGGCGAAGACGTCGGCACGCTCGTCGACCGACCGGTCGAGCAGCACCTCGGGCGCCACGTAGCCCGGCTTGCCCAGGACGGTGCCCGGCTGGGTCAGGTCGGAGCCGTCGTTCGGCCCGCCGGCCGCGATACGGGCCAGGCCGAAATCGAGCACCTTCGCCGTGAGGCCGCCCTCGGGCTGCGGAACGAGAAACACGTTGCTGGGACCGATGTCGCGGTGCAGCACACCGACCCGGTGCGCGACGGCGATGGCGTCGAGCACCTGCAGCAGCAGCGCGACGGCGCGTCCCGGCGGCAGGCGCCCCTCGCGGCGCAGCAACTGGTCGAGCCCCTCGCCGCGCAGCAGCTCCATCACCAGGTACGGCGGCACGGGTCCGCGAGAGTCCGGCGGCAGGTGCCAATCGAAGACCTGCACGACGTTGGGATGCCGGATCTCGCGCAGCGCCCCGACCTCGCGCTCGAAGCGCTGGACGAACGACGCATCGACCGAGTGGCGGCCCAGGATCAGCTTGAGCGCGAAGAGCTGGTGGGTGCTGAGCTGCTCGGCGGCGTAGACGCTGCCCATCCCGCCCGCGCCGACACCGCGCAGCAGGCGGTAGCCCGGGATCTCCGGCGGTGGTGCGCCGGGGGCTGCAATCGCGACCGAGCTGGAGTCTCCGGTGCCCATTTCCTCGCCGCCCTGCGTCGGCTCCCCGGACGCAGCGACCGAATCAGTCTAGTCCAGACGTTCGGGACCGCACAAGCGGCGGCGACGGCGGTGCCGTCCGCGGAGCGGTCGAACGCGCGGCTCAGCGGCCCAGGAACTCCGCCGCCACGGCGTCCATCAGCGGATCCCGGGAACCGACGGGAGCGGTGGGGAAGTACGCGCCGTAGATGTACCAGACCGCCGTGCCGCCCAGCCCCTCGGCGGCCACGAACGCCGCCTTGTCGGCGATCGAGCGGGCGTCGTCGTAGGAGATGTACGTGCAGTCGAGGGGCCCCGTCGGCGCGGCGAACGACAGGTACGGGCTGTGCGCCACGTCGTCCCAACGCTCGGCCGCCGCCGCGAAGTAGTCCCCCATGATCCGGGCGTAGCTCAGCTGCTCCTCGTCGATGTGCACGGTGGACCCGAGCAGTTCCTGCCGCGGCCCCGTCACGGGCGTCGTGTAGCAGCCGCCGAAGAACGCGACGCCGATGCCGAGCCGGGACATCGGCATCCCGGCCGACCGGTAGGCCTCTACCGAGCACTCGATCGACGTCGGCGTGCCGATGGCGGCGCCGTAGAGCGGGGAGTTGTGCCAGCTCAGCCAACCGGGACCGTCCCAGACCATCCAGGTCGCCTCGAGGTTGAGCTGGTCGAACACCGCCGCCAGGCCGACCCACATCGGATCGGCGGTATCCCAGATGTCCAAGGTGGGGATGGCCGTCGTCAGGATCGCTTCGGGCCACTCCGTCCGCAGCTCCGTCGCCAGCGCCTGGAAGGCGGGATGATCGGCGGCGGCCAACCCGGCCCAGTTCACGTCGATGCCGTCGAGGAGGTGCGCCCGGGCGAAAGCCACGGCGGCACTCACCATCACCGCGCGCGTCCCGGCCGAGGAGGCGACGGTCCGGAACACGGCGCGCGAGCTCCAGTCGCCGAGCTGCATCAGCACCCGGGTGCCCACGGCGTGGGCCCGCGCGACCAGGTCGTCCACCATCGGCGGCCCCGCGCCGGCGTCGAGGTAGAAGTCGGTGTCGAGCGTCCCGTCGGACAGCGGCACCGCCGCCCCGACCACCACGTGGGTCATCGCGTCGTATCGAACCGTCGAAACCGGGTAGTCCCACATCCCGTAGAGCGGGTAGACGCCGGTGACCCAGGCGTCCGCGTCCGCGTCCGCGTCCGCATCCGCGCCGATGTCCACGTCCGCATCCGCATCCGCGTCCGCGTCCGCATCCGCATCCGCGTCTGCATCCGCCCCGATGTCCACGTCCGCGTCCGCGTCCGCATCCGCATCCGCATCCGCGTCTGCATCCGCCCCGATGTCCACGTCCGCGTCCGCGTCCGCATCCGCATCCGGACCGACGTCCACGTCCAGGTCGCCGTCCGCGTCCGCGTCCGCATCCGCGTCTGCATCCGCTCCCGCTCCGTCGGGGAAGCAGAGCAGTACCGACTGCGGGTGCTGCCGGTAGCCGGCAGTGCAGTCGCAGACCGGTCGCGCGCCGTCCACGCGACAGGTGCCGTGGCCGTTGCAGGTCACGCCGGCGCACGGATCGGTCGTGTCGTTCGGGACGCAGGCCAGCAGCACCGGGTGGTAGCCGTCGTAGCAGGCGCAGTACGGCTGGGTCGCCTCGACGAGGCAGAACCCGGCCCCGGAACAGTCGACACCCGAACACGGGTCGGAGGAGGTCCCGGGGCCGCAGGTGCCGGCCACGACGAGCGTGACGAACGTGGCGAGTCCGAGGGCGACTCGACGCCGAGGGTCACCGAACGACTGCATCACCCGCCCTCCCGTCCGTTGCGCTGCCGAACCTGGTCGCGCGAACGGAGATTGATTCTAGCAAGGCCGGCGCGCCGGGGCCATCCGTGCCGTGGGCCCCCAATCGCGCCGTAGCGTCCCATGAACGCGTCGCTCCCGCGAGGTCGGTCCCACCGCACGGGTGAGGCGCACGGCGCACCCGCCCTTCGGCTCGCCGGCGCTCGCCCAGGGCTACGGGGCGCCGGACTACCGGATCGGAACCGGAACGGCGCGCCGCGTTGCGGCGCGATCCCGGAGAGACCTCGCGGTTTGACAACGCGGGGTCAGGTGGTACCTTCAAACCGGATCGAAGAGGCACGGATGAGCGAATGGGGGAGCCAAGGACGAGGATCCGCTGATGGGGGGCGAGCCCTTCCTCCCTCCCTCCCTCCCTCCCTCCCTCCCTCGCACGAATCATGCCGGCTAGCCCGCAGCCTGTTGTGGCCGGGACAAGGACGACTTGCGCCGGCGGGACGGGTCCGGTCACGTTCCGCAGCGCGTGGTCCTCCTCCTGTTCTGCGAAATCGCAGACCACCTGGGTTCTCGAGGCACCCTTGGAGAGTCGCGCCGGCTCTTCGAGGGACCAAACGCAAGGTTCGACCCGGAAGTGGTCGAACCGAGCAGGGGAGGACGCGATGAACGGAACCGGAATGCGCGCCGTTGCATTGCTGATCGGCGCCCTGTTGCTGGGCGGCGGGAAGACGGCCAGAGCCGATGGTGTGGGCACGAGCAACGCCGACACGTTGGTCTATGGTTGGATCTATCACTACGCGGTGAGCGAGGGCAGTGGAGTGTGGGTTCGCGTGCCGTTCGAGGATGGAGTCGGGGCGTGCGTCTTCGAGTACAACTCCACGTCACCGTATCGGGGGGCTCTCCGGTACATCGACTACGATGACCGGACGTGCACCTGGTACGTCTACGGCATGAACGGTGCGGACTGCCTCTACAAGCCGGACCTATTCGACGGGGGAGCGACGGTATGCAACTGGGTGACCGGCCAGGTCGGGGGATTGAAGTCGGAGGTCGTCCTGCCGCCGTTGTACAACGACTGCCTCGACGTACACGGGGACACGGGATCGATCTCCACCGGCGACGGGGACCACATCTGGTCCTACGAATCCGGGCAGATCTACGGCGACGGCGGCAGCGACTACATCTACGGCAGCGACTACGGCGACACACTCGAAGGAGACTACGGCGACGACGTGATCTACGGCGGCGAGGGCGACGATGTCCTCAAGGGCTGGGAGAACGACGACTATCTCGTTGGCGGCGACGGGAACGACACCCTGTACGGAGGCACCGGGACCGACGACTCGTGCAGCGGTGGCGCCGGCACCGACACGTGTTCGACGGGTTCGCCGTACTACTGCGAGTACGAAAGCTGTGAGAACCCATGACCGCTCGGCCGTCGGGTACGCGTCGGGAGGATTGCACCGTGCGCCGTATTGCACCTTGGTTGGTTTGCCTGAGCCTGCCGGGGCTTGCGTGCGCGGGATCGGCGAATGAGGCATTGGACGGCTCCGCGGGAGCCGACTCGACGGCGGAGGCGCAGGACCGGGATGAGACTCGGGAGGATACCGTGGCGTTGGAAACCGAGTCCGACGCGGGTTCGCGCCCGGGACCGACATGCGGGGACGGCGTTGTGGATCCGGGCGAGGACTGTGATGACGGAAACCGACTGAACGGTGATGACTGCGACTGGACCTGTCGACCGGGTCCGGGGGACCCGCCGGGACGCATACCGGATGATTCGATTCTTGGATCGGATGAAGTTGAAGAGGCCCGGCCGCCGATGCCGCTGGACGGACTCGTCGAATTCGGAACGACGTTGGGGAACGAATGCCCCTTGCCCCTGGTCTGGGACGGCACGACCTACGCGACGGTGGTCGCTGACACCCGCTACGCCCTGGACGAGGTCACGTCTTCGGAGGCGGTCTTCGTGCAGTTCGACGAGGAGGGTCGAGTCCACGGCCCGGGCTGGAGGTATCGCGAGCCCGACCGTGGATTCTCCGGGATCGATCTCGCGGCCGAGACGGACGGATACGGCATGGTCTGGTGCGGAAACCACGGTGCACTGACCTTCATTGCGCTTGATGCCACGGGCAAGCCGGTAATGGAACCGGTGGATCTCGTGCGCGACGTCGGACTCTGTCGGCCCCAGATCGGATGGGACGGCGAGTCCTTCCTTGTGGCTTGGACGGTCATCGAGGACCGACTGCTTCCGCGCAGCGGTCCGCAACTCGGCTTCGTTCGGACGACCAACCGGGGGGCACTCCTGGCCGGCCCACTCGCCCTGTACGAGGATGCGGCTGGAGAGGTGGACCGTCCAAGCTTGGCGGTATCCGACCGACGGCTGTTGGTCACGTTCGTGCATCGCTCACCGGCCTGCGCGGCCGAAGCGGGAGGCGACTGCGTGCAATACGTCGTCGGTGAGCCGTCGGGTCATGTTCTTGCCGCCTCGTTCCCGCTGTCCCCGATCGGTAGGGGCGGTCCGGACGCCGCGACCACGAGCGCGGGGTTTGGGATTCTGTGGCAGGGACCGACCACGGCGCGGGTAGATCCGCAGGCCCCCTACCTGGCTACGGTCGATGACAACGGAAACCTGACGGCGGCACCACGCTCCGACATCTGTGGTCTCTCCACCCGATGCTCCTCCGGTTCCTTGGCACTGGCCTGGGGAAGAATGGGGTTCGGTATCGTGGGTTCGGATCGGGAAGCCTGGTTCGCCAGAACGGACCGGGCGGGGATGGTCGTGGACGCTGTGAGCGCTCTGGAGGAGACGGAGGCCTGGAACGTGAACCTGGCCTTCGACGGGGAGGGGTTCGGAGCCATCGGACTTCGGCTGGCCCTCGGGTTGCCCGTGCCCCTGTTCTGGCGGTATCGGTTGGTTGATGCCGCCGAGTGACGCAATCACGACCTGCCGGCGTTCACGCCGGCTTGCAGGAGGAAGAAGAACCATGACTCGAAATCGCATCCCGGCCCTCGGGCCGGCGTTTCTCATGTTGCTGCTGTCGGCGGCCGTTTCCTGCGCGGAGCGGGACTTGGAACCGCTCGGCGAAGACCCGGTGGGCGCCACCGCGGCGCCGCTGGTGGAAGTCCTGCGGCTCGAGGAGGTCCGGAGCGTCGAAGTCAGCCTGTTCCCGAGGGGCGGCATTCAGGTCTCGGGCGCTTTCTGCCGGCACACCACGCCGTTCCCCTGGGCGGACCGCCTGGGCGGAACGGGACCATGCCGGCTGCTCCATTGGCGACCGGTCGAGGGGTTCGCCCCGGTCGAGTTGGACACCGGGACCGTCACCGTAGAGCTTGCGGGCAGCACCTTCGAATTGACGGCTCCCGACGATGCGCTCCCGTGCTTCCGCGCTCCCACCGGCCCGTTGCCCGAGCTGCGCGCGGGCGACGAGGTTCGGGTCCGGTCGACCGGCGGTCGTGACGTGCCGGCATTCGAGCTCCGTCTGGCGGTTCCCGACGGTTCGTCCATTGCGGGTCCCGATGCAGGCCGCTTGCTGGTCGTCGGCGAGCCTTGGGACGTCGCGTGGACCGGGGCCGACGAGGACTCCTTCGTCGAGGTCGCGTCCCGCCTGGACGGGACGGACCTTGTGATGTCCTGCCGCGGCATCGCCGGATCGTCGTTCGCCGTGCCGGGCGAGTCGACCGCCGCCTGGCCCGCCGCTCTCGACAAGGCCCGGCTGCGGGTCGGCGTCGAGCGGATCGTCGACTCCGGTGGCGACCGGCCGGTGAAGCTGTTCGTGCGCCGCCTGGACGCGACGGGAATGGCTGCCGCCGCCATCGGCGCGCCGTGAACCGGACGACAAGGAGGAAGAGAAGATGCGGCTTGGAATGGTGACGGCCCTGATCCTGGCACTCGTGACGGGTGCCTGCGACGACGACACGGGGACGGCGGACGACGGCGGAACCGACGACGTCGCCCCGGAGGACACGACGACGCCGGACGATGTCGAGACTCCGGAGGACGTCGTCGACCTCGCCGAGGATGCGGCTGAAGAGGCCGACGGCTTCACCTGCCCCGACGTCACCCCCGAGGACGTGACGCTGACCCACGAGCAGGTGTCGCGGGTCATCGTCGTCGCCGGTCAGGCGACCACGCAGGTCTCGGCCGCGATCTGCCGCTACGAGCCGGCCTACGAGTGGGCCACGCGGCTCGGCGAGGCCTCGGGCTGCCGCGTGCTGCACTGGCTCCCGACCGTGCTCCCCACCGGCACCAACCTCGACACCGGCGACATCACCGTCGAGATCGACGGCACCGCCTACCCGCTCGCCGCGGCGGCGGGAGCCCCCACCTGCTACCGCGCACCGACCGGCACCGTGCCGGAGGTGGCGGCCGGGACCACCGTCCGCGCCTGGTCGACCGGCGGCACCGACGTGCCGGCGTTCGACCTGACCACGACGGTGCCCGAGCTGCCGACGATCGACGAGCCGGTGGATGGCGCCACGCTGACGGCCTGCCTCCCGTGGACCATGGCCTGGACGCCCGCCGACGCGCCGCACGTGTCGGCATGGATCGGGACGACGCTCGCGGACAGCCGGAGCTTCGCCATCTCGTGCCGCGACCTGTCGTCTTCGCCGCTGGTCATCCCGGCCGAGCTGACGACGCTGTGGACGACCGAGCGCGACGGGGCCCACCTCAGCCTCAGCATCATGTCCCAGGTCGCCTCGACCACCGACCCCGCCGTGACGCTCGACGTGAGCTACGAAGCGCAGGGCTCGGCGAGGGTCACCATCGTGCGGCCGTAGACGGCGGGAGGACCGACGCCCGGACGGCACGCGAACCGGCGGTCTTGCACCCCCCTTCCCGATCTGGCATTGTCCCGCTCGATGTCTCACACGCCACGCCGTCTGCGGATTCTCCTCCTGTCGGAACACGACGCCTGCCGTGGACCGATCGCCAAGGGACTTCTGGAACTCCTGGGAGGCCCCAATATCACAGCAGAAAGTGCCGGTATCGAGGCCAAACCCGTGGCGGCGGATGCGGCCCGGGTGATGAACGAGCTCGGCGTCGATGTCTCGCGGCATGTCTCACGGACCGCCGCGGATCTCGGTTCGGCCACCTTCGACGTCGTGATCACCCTCGGGGACCCGGCGCGGGACTGGTGCCGCCAGGCCCGGTCCGTGGGCCCGAACGGAACGGCGGCGGACGATCCTCGGACCCGCAATCCGCTGTTCGGCGAGGTGCCGCTGCGGCTGCACTGGTCGATCCCCGACCCGACCACGGCCGACGGACCCGGAGGGCTCGAGGCGGCCTGCCGGACGACGCGCGACCTGCTGCGCGAGCACGTGGCCGCGCTGCTCGGCCACGGGTACCTGGGTGCGTTGGCGCGCGAGCGCGAGCGCCAGGCCCGGCTGCTCGACTCGCTCGACGAGGGGATCGTCGTCCACGACGCGTTCCGGCGGATCTACCAGTTCAACCGGGCGGCGGAACGGATCACGGGACTGACGCGGGAAGCGGTGCTGGGCCGCGACTGCCACGCGGTGTTCGCGCCGGACGGCCTGTGCGGCCGGCAGTGCGCGTCGTGCCGCGGTCCCGAGCTGCCGACGGAGCGCTGCGAGTACACGACGACCTTCACCCGGACCGACGGCGGGGCGCGACGCCTGCACGTGACGCTCAACCCGGTGGTGCTGGACGACGGCGGGGCGCGCGGCGTGATCGCCTCGCTGCGGGACGACACCGAGGTCGACGAGCTGCGGCAGCGGCTGCACACGAGCCGCAGCTTCCACGGGATGGTCGGCGTGTCCGGGCCGATGCAGGAGATCTTCGAGACGATCCGCCAGGCGGCGACGGCGGACTTCCCGGTGCTGATCGGCGGGGAGAGCGGCACGGGCAAGGAGCTGGTGGCCAACGCGATCCACAACGAGAGCCGCCGGCAGGGCGGCCCGTTCGTCCCGGTCTCCTGCGGCGCGCTGCCCGAGACGATCCTCGAGAGCGAGCTGTTCGGCCACGTGCGCGGCGCGTTCACCGGCGCGGTGCGCGACAAGAAGGGGCGCTTCGAGCTGGCCGACGGCGGGACGCTGTTCCTCGACGAGATCGGCGAGCTGAGCTCCGCGATGCAGGTCAAGCTCTTGCGCGTGCTGCAGGAGAAGCGTTTCGAGAAGGTCGGCGGCGAGCGCACGATCCAGGTCGACGTGCGGATCATCGCCGCCACCAACCGCGACCTGCGCGCGATGGTCAAGGCCGGCGCCTTTCGCGAGGACCTCTACTACCGCCTCGCCGTGGTGCCGCTCGAGCTGCCCCCCCTGCGCGACCGCCGCGAGGACATCCCGCACCTCGTGGAGCAGATCCTGGCCGACGTGCGCCGCGAGTACGGCAAGCCGATCGCCCGCGTGGCCGACGACGCCATGGATCGGCTGCTCGGCTACCCCTGGCCCGGCAACGTGCGCGAGCTGATCAACGCGATGCAGAGTGCCTCGGTGCGCTGCACGGGCGAGGTGATCCAGCTGGCCCACCTGCCGCCCGAGGTGCGTCAGGCGGGCGGGCCGGGGTTCGGCGGGCCGCTTCCCCGGGCCGGCGTGGCGCCGACGGCGTTCCACGAGAGCGCCCTGCGCCGGGCCTGCAAGCTCGACGAGGACCTCGTCACCGAGGCGCTGCAGCGCGCCGGCGGCAACAAGGTCAAGGCCGCCAGGCTCCTCGGCGTCGGCCGCGCCACCCTGTACCGCTTCCTCAAGCCCCGACTCACGAAATCGTAGGAGAAGCCGGGCCGGGCCGACGCCTCCGCACCGCGGTGCGCCTTGGCATGCGACTCGCTAGTCCGACGACCCATGAGACTCCCGGAGCAGCCGGCCGACGATCCTCCCCGCAGGGGCCCCGAGAACGGCGGCGACGGCGCCCTGCACGCCGCCGACGAGAACCTGCGGCGCGTGATGCGCCTGACCCGCGTGATGCTGTCGCTCGCCGACGACGGCGAGCGCGACCACCGCGACCCCGCCTGCGCCATCCTCTACGGCACGCTGCGCGACATGGCCTACAAGCTGCGCCGCGCGTCCGAAGAGGAGTTCGAGCGCCACGGCCGCCGGGGCCGGCGGGACTAGCCGATGCCCGAGCTTCCCGAGGTCGAGTCGGTCGCCCGACAGCTCGCGCCGCGGCTGCGCGGTCGCGTGCTGCGCGAGGTCGAGCTGCTCGACCCGCGCCTGCGGGGAACCGACTTCCGACCGGCGCTCGGCGGCACGGTCGAGCGCGTCGTCCGGACGGGCAAGCAGATCGAACTCCGCTTCCGCGGCGCGGGCGGGTGCGCGACCGTCCGGCTGCTGTGTCACCTGCGGATGACCGGACGCCTCGTGTGGCTCGCGGGAGACGAGACACCCGGGATGAAACACCTGCGGGCGCGGCTGCGCTTCGAGGGCGGCTCGCTGCTGTTCATCGACCCGCGGCGGTTCGGCACGCTCCGCTTCGTGCCGGAGGGGTGCGAGACGCGAACGGCGGGACTGGAGCCGCTGTCGCGGGCCTGCACGCCCGCCCGCCTGTCGGCGCTGCTCGCGGGCAGCCGCCAGGAGCTGAAGCCGTGGCTGCTGCGCCAGGACCGGCTGGTCGGGCTCGGCAACATCTACGCCTCCGAGATCGCCTTTCGCGCCCGGCTCCACCCCCGCCGGAAGGCCGCATCGCTGCGGCCCGAGGAGGTCCGGCGGCTGCACCGGGCGCTCCGCGGGGTGCTGCGGCGGGCGATCCGCTTCGGCGGGACGACCTTCTCGGACTTCGCCGACGCCTCCGGCCGCGCCGGGAGGTTCTACTCGATGCTGGCGGTCTACGACCGCGAGGGCCGCCCCTGCCGCCGCTGCCGGACCCCGATCGTCCGCTTCGTCCAGCAGCAGCGGAGCACCTACTGCTGCCCGACCTGCCAGCCAGGCCGTCCTGGCACGGTTGTGGCTAGGTCTGCGGCCCGCGAGACACGTTGAGACGACCTCGCAAGGGAGCACGCACGATGGGCAAGCCGCGGAAGGTGATCCGGATCGACGAGGCGAAGTGCGACGGGTGCGGCCAGTGCGTGCTGGCCTGCGCGGAAGGCGCCATCGCGATCGTCGACGGCAAGGCCAGGCTGGTCAGCGACACCTACTGCGACGGCCTGGGTGCGTGTCTCGGCGAGTGCCCGCAGGGCGCGTTGACGATCGAGGAGCGGGAGGCGGAGGAGTTCCAGGAGCCGGCGGCCGAATGCCAGGGC
>CAZMRP010000099.1:0-11061 GCA_964568275.1 uncultured Myxococcales bacterium | reverse complement strand
CGGCGGAGAGGATCCCGACGCCGGCGGCCAGCGTCGGCTCCGCGGCCCGGGGGACGACGGCGCCGAGGGCGGCCGGGGCGGCGAGGTCGACGGCCAGCTCGCCGGGCAGCTGCAGGATGCGGCGGAAGATCAGCTCGCGCAGCAGCGCCCGTCCGGCATCGCGGACCGCCCCGGGCGGCGGGGCGGGGAACGCGATCTCGGCCGCGGCCAGCCGCTCGAGCACCCGGCCGTACTGGGCGGCGAACCGTTCGAGCGAGCGGGCGAGGTTGGGGGCGGTGAGGACGAACCCGAGATCCTCGGGGGCGACCTCGACCGCTCCGGACCCGGGGGACTCCGGCTCGTCCACCGTGGGCGCCGCGGCCGGGCCGCAGGCGGCGGCGACGAGGCCGGTCGTCAGCAGCGACCGCAGCAGGGTGCGGGACAGGTGCATCGCGGGCCTCCCTTCCGGGCGTCGGAGTATGGCACGGGCCCGGCGGGAGTTCCACGGGGCGTGCCGCATCCGGCTGCCCGCGAGACCCGGGCCGGCGCCGCCGTCGCGGTCGAAGCCGTTGATCCGTCGCGGGCGGACGGAGTAGGCTGCCGGGTGGCGAGGAGCCGGGTCCCGCGCGGCCGCGGCCGGAGAGGACGGTAGCGATGTTCGGGCATTGGGAATTGATCGTGCTGCTCGTGGTGGTGCTGCTGATCTTCGGTCCGTCCCAGCTGCCGAAGCTGGCCAAGGGGATCGGCAAGAGCATCCAGAGCTTCAAGTCCGGGATCAAGGACGCCGAGGACGAGGAGAAGTCCCCGCCGCAGATCGCCGCGGGCGAGGAGAAGAAGGAGCTGCCCGACAAGGCGAAGCGCGATGGCTGAGCCGTCCCCGTCGGCCGGCGGTCTCGACCGCTGTCCCAAACACGACTTCCCGCTCGATTCGGCCGGCTGCGCCCTGTGTCGCCAGGAGGCCGCCCAGCAGGACTACCGCGGCGGGTCCGGCGGCGCGCCGTCGCCCGCTCCGATCCTGCCGCGCAAGAAGGTCGACCCGGCGGTCTGGATCGTCGGCGGGGCGTTGACCTTCGCGGGCTGCGTCCTGCCGATCGTGATCGGCGTCGGCTCCGGCCTGCTGGCCTGGCTGATCTTCGACACCGGCGTCAAGCTGACCCTCGGCATCGGCCTCGGGGCCGCGATCCTGACCCTCGCCGGCGTCTTCGGCAGCCGGTAGGACGGGCGGGACGGCCGCCGTTCACCGTCCGAGGAAGTGCGCCGCCAGCGCGTCCATCAGCGGGTCGCGCTCGCCCTCGGGCGCGTGCTTCAGGTAGCCCTCGTTGACGGCCCAGACGATCGCGCCGCCCAGGCCCCGCTCGGCGACGTACGCGGCGCGCTCTGCGATCGACTGCGCGTCCTCGTAGGACACGTAGCCGCAGCCGTGCGGTCCGGTCGGGCCGGCCAGTGCGAGGTACGGCACGCGCGCCTCGGCGTCCCAGCGTCGGGCGGCCGGATCGAAGTAGCGGCGCATGATCTCGGCGTAGCTCATCGAGCAGTCGGCGGCGGCGATGGTCGCGCGGCGCAGCTCCTGGCGCGGGCCGTCGACCGGCGGCGTGTAGCAGACGCCGAAGAACCCGATGCCGATCCCGAGCCGCCCGGCGGGGACGCCGGCCGCGAGATACGCGCGGACCGAGTGGTCGATCGATGCGGGCGTGTCGGGGGCTGCGCCGTAGAGCGCCGCCGAGTGCCAGCTCTTCCAGCCGGCCTGCGCCGCGGCCATCGAGTAGGTCATGACGTTCAGCCGGTCGAGGTGTTCGGCGGCGCGGCCGTACATCCGGTCCGCCGACTCGCGCGCGGCGGGCAGGTGCGCCACCGCCGCGGTCAGCACCGCCTCCGGCCAGGCCGTCCGCAGGTCGGCCGCCAGCGCCAGGAACGCGTCGTGATCGGTCGCGGGCAGCGGTTCCCAGTCGAGGTCCAGGCCGTCGAAGAGGTGCTCGCGGGCGAAGGCGACGAGGTTGGCGACGAAGGTCGGGCGGAGCCCGTCGGTCGTCGCGCGGAGCAACTGCTCGCGGGCCCGCCCGCCGCCGACCATCAGCAGCGCGCGGGTGCCGGCGGCGTGGGCCCGTCGGACCAGGTCGTCGACCAGCGCCCGGCCGGCCTCGCCCTCGCGGCCGAACTCGGCGACCAGTCCGCCGGCATCGTCGGGGAGCACGCGGGTCACGGCGAGGTGGGTCAACGCATCGTAGCGCACCAGTTCGGGCCAGTAGCGGCGGAACAGGTACGTCGCGTAGTAGCCCACGACCCAGACGTCCTTCCTCAGCTTCTTGGTCGGCGTCGCGGGCGTGGTGGCCTGCCTGGTCGTGGCGGCCGTCGCGGAGGTGTCCGCCGGCGCGCGTTGTTCCTCGTCCGTGCGTGCCGTGGACGTCGGCGAGGTCGAGACGGAGCCGGCGGACGAGATCGCGGGGGGGGCGACCGTCACGCCGACGTCCGGGTCTGACCCCTCGTCCGCGAGTGTCGGGGCTCGATCGCCCGCCTCGGGGACGTCCTGCGGTGTCCCCGCGGCGGGTGCCCGGCCGCAGGCTGCGGCGAGCGCCAGGGCGAGGGTGAGCGTGGCGGCTCGAGGCATCGGCGTCCCCGGACGGCGCGCGCCGGGCAACCGGGGCGACGGCGTCACGGCCCAGTCTCCCCGGTCGGCGGCGGGCGGGTCAAGGACCCGCCGCACGGCTCGCTCGCCGTCGCCGCCGCGGCGGAGGGGGTGCTAGACTTCCCGAGTGCCGGCGGTCGGGTCGCCGGCCGGGAGGATGCGGGATGAGCTCGAGACGTGCGTGGCGATGGATCGTGGCGGCCTTCGTGGCGGGCGGGTGCGGTTCGGACGGCGACGACGAACCGGACGTTACGGACGTGGTGGAGGTCGTCGACGTCCTGGAGGTCCTCGACGGCGACGGGTTGGAGGCGTCCGACGAGGCGGCGCACGACGACGGCGAGCCGGGTGAGGCGGTCGAGGACGACGCCCGCGACACGCCGGACGTGCGCGACGAGACGCCGGCCGTCAGCGCTCCGATCTGCGAGGGCGGGGTCGGCTCGGGGACCCGGCGCCGGTGGGTCGACCCGGTGTCCGGGTTCGAGTACTGCGAGGCGACGTGTCGCGACTGCGCGGCGGAGTGTCGCGAGGTCGGAACGGCCGACGAGGGGTGGTACGCGGCGTGCGGCGACCCGGAGACCGAGGCCGGGTGCGGCGACCTGCCGGGACTGATCGACCGGACCGATTGCGGGTAACCCCCCTGTTGATCCATGCTCCGCCGGTCGCCCGGCGCGCCCGGACAGCGGGTCCGGGGCGAGACGCCGGGGAGGGAAGGGGAACGTCGATGCAGTTTCCGCCGATCCAGGTGCCGGGCAACGGCGAGCTTCGCGCGCTGATCACCACGACGCTGGGGACGATCGAGGTGCGACTGTTCGAGCACGACGTGCCGAACACGGTGGCCAACTTCGTCGGGCTGGCCACGGGGACGATCCCGTGGAAGGACCCCCGGACGGGCCAGGAGGTGACGGGCCGCTCGCTGTACGTCGGGACGACGTTCCACCGGGTGATCCCGCAGTTCATGATCCAGGGCGGCTGTCCGAAGGGCGACGGCACCGGGAGCCCGGGCTACCGCTTCGCGGACGAGATCAACCCCAAGTTCAAGCACGACCGGCCGGGGCGGCTGTCGATGGCGAACTCGGGCCCGAACACCAACGGGTCGCAGTTCTTCATCACCGAGGTCCCGACGCCGTGGCTCGACGGCAAGCACGCGATCTTCGGCGAGGTGGTCCAGGGGATGGACACGCTGCAGAAGGTGCTCGCCGCGCCGCGCGGGCCCGGCGACCGGCCCAAGACCCCGATCGTGGTCCAGGAGATCAAGGTCTACCGGGCGAGCTGAGCGGGTCGGATCCGGGGCGCGGGGCTCGGGTTCGAGCCGCGGGCTTCGTCGTTCAGTCGGCGGCTGCGGTGGGCAGCCAGACCCAGAAGCGCGAGCCCTTGCCGAGCGTGGAATCGACGCCGACGCGACCGCCGTAGCGCTCGGCGATCTCCTTGACCGCCACCAGTCCCAGGCCGGTGCCGTCGACGCCGCGCGAGCGGGCGTTGGTGGCGCGGTAGAACTCGCGGAACAGGTGCCGGAGCTCCCCGGGCGGCACGCCGATGCCGGTGTCGCAGACCTCGATCAGCACCCCCTGGGCTTCCGGCCGGACCACCAGCCGCACCGAGCCTCCGCCGTCGGTGTACTTGAGCGCGTTCGACAGCAGGTTGGTGAAGACGTACGGGATCAGCCCGTCGTCGATCCGGGCGAGGGGGGTGGCGGGGTCCAGCTCGAGGACCACGGACACCGCGCGGCGTTCGGCGAGGTCCTCCATGCTCTGGGCGGTGGCCTCGGCGAGCCGGCCGAGATCGACCGCGCGTACCTCGCCCAGCACCAGCCCGCGCTTGACGCGGCTCACCTCGAGCAGCTCGTTGACCAGCCCGGTGACCTGGCGGGAGCGCAGCACGATCCGATCGAGCAGCCGGTGGCGCTCGGCGGGGTCGTGTTCCATGTTCGCGGCGAAGTCGGCCAGCATCTGCACCGCGGCGATCGGCTCCTTGATCTCGTGCGCCAGCAGGTCGATGAAGTCGCTCTTGCGCCGCTCGACCTCCCGCAGGTCCTTGATGTCCTGGTACAGCCCGGCGACGTGGAGCACCAGGCCGGCCACCGCCGCCAGGTCCTCCAGCCGCTCGGCATCCTCGGCGGAGAACCGGTCGCGAGCCGGGTGCAGCGCCTCGAGCACGCCGATGATCTCGCCCCGGGCGCGGAGCGGCGTGGCGCAGAGCGAGCGGGTGGAGTAGCCGACGAGGCGGTCGATCCGGTCGAAGTGCCGCAGGCGTTCGTCGAGCGTGGTCAGGTCGCCGGTCACGTCGGCGATGCGCACGGGCCGGCCGGTGAGACAGACCCAGCCGGCGACGGAGTCGAAGTCGAGCGGAATTTCCAGGGGCCGGCCTTCGGTTCCGAGGGCCACCGCGCCGCGCAGCAGGTGTCGCGAGCGGTCGACCAGGAACACCGTGGCCCGCTCGGCCCCCAGCTCCTTGCAGGCCAGTTCGGCGACGGCGCGCAGGGTCGGTTCGCGGTCCACCTGCCCGAGCAGCGACTCGAGGATCGAGTACCACGGAGTGCCGCGGAATGGAGGACGCTGTTCCATGTCGGCCCTGGACGGCTCGAGCTAGTATGTGCTAGGTCCACCGGCGTCGCAAGAATTCGGGGGGGTTCCGGGAAGGACAGGGGCATGGGCAGCGACGACACCGTGGGGCGCGCGGCGGGCGCGACCGAGAGAGGGTGGGCGCCGTGATCCATCGGGTCGAGGTGGGCATCCGGGAGGATCGGGAGGACGCCGCCGGTCGCCGGCTGGCCCGCCGCATCGGCGACGACCTCGGCCTGCGGGTCGAGGCGGTGCGGGTGGTCGAGGTCTACACCGTCGAGTGCGAGGCGCCGGCGGAGACGCTCGCGGCGTTCGCCGCCGGCGCGCTGTGCGACCCGGTGCTGCAACGCCACACGGTCGATGCGCCGCTGGGCGGCGCGTTCGAGTGGGCGGCGGAGGTGGCCTTGCGGCCGGGCGTGACCGACAACGTGGGTCGCACGGCGAGCGAGGCGCTGGCGCTGCAGCTCGGGCGGCCGCTCGGTCCGGACGAGCTGGTGACCTACGCGCGGCAGTACCGCTTCGAGCGCGGACCGGCGCGGCCCGAGGACCGTGAGCGGATCGTCGAGGGGTTGCTGTGCAACCTGCTGATCGAGTCCTACCGGCTGTGGGCCGGCGGCGGGGCGGCCTGGTTCTCCGCGCAGGTCCCCCGCGTGACGCTCGACCACCAGCCCCAGGTGCGGACCTGGCGGCTGGAGCTGTCCGACGAGGAGCTGCTGCAGCTCTCGCGCGACAACGTCTGGGCGCTGTCGCTGGCCGAGCTGCGGGCCATCGAGGCCTACTTCCGGCGGCCCGACGTGCGCGCGCTGCGGGCGCGGGAGGGCCTGCCGGCCGACCCGACGGACGTCGAGCTGGAGTGCCTGGCGCAGACCTGGTCGGAGCACTGCAAGCACAAGATCTTCTCGGCGCGGATCCGGCACCGCGGGCCGGACGGGGTCGAGCGGGACGTCGACTCGCTGTTCAAGACCTACGTGCGCGGGACGACCGAAGCGGTGCGGGCGGCCAAGGGCGAGCGGGACCCGTGCGTGTCGGTGTTCGACGACAACGCGGGGGTGGTGCGGTTCCTGCCGGACTGGCACCTGGTGTTCAAGGTCGAGACCCACAACAGCCCGTCGGCGCTGGACCCCTACGGCGGGGCGTTGACCGGCATCGTCGGGGTCAACCGCGACCCGTTCGGCACGGGGATGGGGGCGCGGCTGTTCTGCAACACCGACGTGTTCTGCTTCGCGCCGCCGGACTGGGCCGGCGAGCTGCCGCCGCGGCTGCTCGCGCCGCGTCGGGTGCTGGAGGGGGTGCGCGAAGGGGTCGAGCACGGGGGCAACAAGAGCGGCATTCCCACGGTCAACGGCTCGGTGGTGTTCCACGAGCGGTACCTCGGCAAGCCGCTGGTCTACTGCGGCACGGGCGGGATCCTGCCGGCCCGCAGCGCGGGGCGCGAGGCGCACCGCAAGTACCACGCGGCGGGCGACGCGATCGTGATGGTCGGCGGGCGGATCGGCAAGGACGGGATCCACGGCGCGACGTTCTCCTCCGAGGAGCTGCACGAGGGCTCGCCGGCCACCGCGGTGCAGATCGGCGACCCGATCACCCAGAAGCGGATGACCGACTTCCTGCTGGTGGCGCGCGACGCCGGGCTGTACTCCGGGATCACCGACAACGGCGCCGGCGGGCTGTCGTCCTCGATCGGGGAGATGGCGCGGCAGACCGGCGGGGCCGACGTCGACCTGACCCCCGCCCCGCTCAAGTACGCCGGCCTCGACCCGTGGGAGATCCTGCTCTCCGAGGCGCAGGAGCGGATGAGCGTGGCGGTGCCGCCGGACCGCGTGCCGGAGCTGCTGGCGCTGGCGCAGCGGATGGGAGTGCTCGCCACGGTCCTCGGTTCGTTCACCGACGACGGCATCCTGCGCGTGCGCCACGAGGGCAAGGTCGTCGCCGCGCTGCACATGGACTTCCTGCACGAGGGGCTGCCGCGGCTCGACCTGCGCGCCGCCTGGAATGCGCCGGCGCCCCAGCCGGCCCGGCCGTCCGCCCCCCGGGACCTCGGCGAGATCCTCGAGCGGCTGCTGGCGCGGCCCAACGTCTGCTCCAAGCACTACTGGGTGCGGCAGTACGACCACGAGGTGCAGGGCGGGAGCGTGGTCAAGCCGCTGTGCGGTTCCCGCGGCAGCGGCCCCTCCGACGCCGCCGTGGTCCGTCCGGTGCTGGAGTCTCCGCGCGCGGTGGTGGTGGCGCACGGCATCGCCCCGAAGTACGCCGACCTCGACGCGCGCGCGGCGGCCCTGTCGGCGATCGACGAGGGGATTCGCAACGCGGTGGCGGTCGGGGCCGACCCGGAGACGCTGGTCGGGCTGGACAACTTCTGCTGGCCGGACCCGGTGGTCGGGCCGCGCAACCCCGACGGCGAGCACAAGCTGGCGCAGCTGGTCGGGACCTGCGAGGCGCTGCGCGAGGCGTGCCTGGCCCACGGCGTGCCGCTGATCTCCGGCAAGGACTCGATGAAGAACGACTACCACCACGGCGAGGTGCGGATCTCGATCCCGCCCACGCTGCTGTTCACGGTGCTGGGGCAGATCCCCGACGCCGCGCGCGCCGTGACGATGGATTTCAAGCGGCCGGGCGAGAGCGTCTACGTCGTCGGCCGCACCGCCGAGGAGCTGGGCGGCTCGGAGTACTTCGCGCTGCTCGGCCAGGCCGGCGGCGTCCCGCCCGGCGCGCGGCCCGAGGACCAGGCCCGGCTGTATCGCAAGCTGCACGCGGCGCTGGCCGAGGGGCTGGTCTCGAGCTGCCACGACTGCTCCGACGGGGGACTGGGGGTCGCGCTGGCCGAGTGCGCGTTCGCCGGCGACACCGGCGCCGAGCTGGACCTGCGGCCGCTGGCCGCGGACGGCGTCGACCGCGACGACCTGCTGCTGTTCTCCGAGTCCAACGGCCGGTTCGTGGTCAGCGTGCGGATCGGGTCGGAGGCGCGCTTCGAGACGCGGATGGCCGGCACCCCCTGCCGGCTGATCGGCAAGACGCACGCCGGCGGCCGCCTGCGGATCACCGGCCTGGAGGGGGCGCCGACGGTCGACCGGGGCGTGCGCGACCTTGAAGCCCTCTGGCGCGCGCCGCTCGACTTCGCCGGCGAGGAGCGGGAGGACGCCGATGGCTGAACGATGCCGGGTGTTCGTCCTGGCCGGCAACGGCACGAACTGCGAGGTCGAGACGGCCCACGCCTGGCGGCTGGCGGGCGCCGACGCGGTGGACGTCGTCCCGATCTGGGACTGGGCGGCCGGTCGCGCGTCGCTCGAGGCCTACGAGGTGCTGACCTTCCCCGGCGGGTTCATGGACGGCGACGACCTGGGAAGCGCGCGAGCCTGCGCGCACCGGCTGCGACACACCACGCCGCGCCCCGGCGGGCCGACCCTGCTCGAGGAGGTCGTGGCGTTCGTGCGGCGCGGCGGCCTGGTGCTCGGCGTCTGCAACGGCTTCCAACTGCTGGTCAAGGTCGGACTGCTGCCCGGTGGCGGGGAGGACCTGCGACCGACGACGACGCTCGGGCCGAACGCGCGCGGGCGGTTCGAGGACCGCTGGGTGCGGCTGACGACCGACCCGGCGTCGCCGTGCCTGTTCACCCGGGGCCTCAGCGAGTTCGAACTGCCGGTGCGCCACGGCGAGGGGCGCCTGTTGTTCGCCGACGACGCGGCCCGCAAGACGACGGTCGAGCGGCACCTGGTGCCGCTGCGCTACTCGCTGAAAGGGCTGCCCACCGACGTCTATCCCTTCAACCCGAACGGCGCGGAGGAGGCGGCGGCGGCGCTGACCGATCCGAGCGGTCGGATCCTCGGGCTGATGCCGCACCCCGAGGCGTTCGTCGTCCGCACGCAGCACCCGCGCTGGACGCGCGAAACGGTGCCCGAGGAAGGGGCGGGGCTGCGGCTGTTCCGCAATGCGGTGCAGGCGGTGCGGGGCTAGCGGGAGCGGGGTCGTCGGCGCGCGGCGCGGTCGGCTCAGCGGCCGACGCAGGTGGTGCCGTCGAAGCAGCGGCCCTCGCCGCAATCGCAGACCTGGATCTCGTGGCTGTTGGCCGGCGAGCAGCCGCACGGCCCGATCCGGCACAGGTTCGGGAAGTCCCCGGTCGACAGGCAGCAGGACGAGGTGGTCACGGTGCCGCCCGCGGCGAGGCAGCGGGCCTCGGGCGTGTCATCGATCAGGCCGCACAGGCCGTCGACGCAGGCCGGGGTCCCGCGGCAGTTGTAGACGGCCAGGCACATCGTGCCCTCGCAGGTCGCGGGGTCCGGCGACGCCACGTCGGCGAACGCGCGGTTGACGGCGACCGAGGTGCCGCCCATCGAGCAACCGCAGCAGTCGGCGTTGACCGCCACGCAGTCGGCGTTCGTCGCGCAGGCGTAGGGGTTGGGCTCCTCGGGCACGCAGCACTTGGCGCTCCGGCCGCCCTCGCACTCGAGGAACTGGCCCGGCTCGTTGGCGCCGACGAAGCCGCTCTCGCACGCCGTGCTGAACAAGGTGCAGTAGCCGCCGAGCCGGCCGCAGCGGGTCTCGGGCGGCAGGGGCGGCGGGCACTGTCGCGTGCAGGTCCCCTCGAGGCAATCGTAGTAGGCCCACGTGCCGCCCGGGCACGGCATGCTGGTCGGCAACAGGCCCATCGTCTCCTGGGCCTGGCAGTCCGCCTGCTCCGTGCACGAGTAGACGTCGAGGCAGCGGCCGCCGGCGTCCGGGAAGTCGCCGTCGAGCCGGCACCACTGCCCGTCGGGGCAGGGGAAGGCGGCGATGCCGCCGCAGAAGGTCGGGGTCGCGAGGCAGCCGCCGCCGGTGCAGCGGAGCGTGGCGCGGAACCGGCCCGTCCGGCCGCGGTACTCCGCGACGACCAGCAGGTAGCGGCCGTCCTGCGTCAGCGGGAAGTCGACGATCGCCGAGTTGCTGTTCGACGGCCAGTCGATGTCGTCGTTCGACGCGATCGGCCGACGCCAGATCTCGCCCCACGGGTCGTCCTCGTCGACCGGCGGGTAGAGCCAGATCACCGTGTCGCGACTCGACGTGAGCGCCTCGACCTCCAGCGCGATCGTCTCGCCCGCCTTGGCCTGGAAGGCGATGCCGACGAAGCCGCGCCGCAGGAACTCGCCCTCCACCGTCTCGCCGTAGTACCGGAACTCGCCGATCACGTCCGTCGTCAGCGACACCCAGTCCGCCGACCCCTCGTCCGCATCCGTGATCGCCGGCGGCTCGAGCGGCGTCTTCTCGCCTTCGGCATCGACGCAGGCGCCGGCGGCCAGCGCCGCCGAGCCGAGCAGCCAGGGAACCAGGTTCGTTCGATTGAGCGCCATCTTCGACCCCTCCGTGCCCCGCGTGACATCCAGACCCTCGCGCAGCGGTCGGGGCGGAGCGTGTGCTGCGCGTGCGGAGCGGACTCCAAGCACCTTGTGTGCCAATGTCGGTGTTGGACCCCGATGGGTGGTGAGCGTTCCCGTGATGGTCGAGTTCCGAGGTTCTTGCCTTGCCCTCAGTGGTCGAAATATCATTTGATGATGTGATGTTACGTGTTGGGATGCCGTTCGCGGAGTTGGTACCGAAGCCGGGGTACCGGAACTCACGGCCCGGCAAGGGTCGCAGTATCCGAGAGGTCGGATGGGGCCGCCGGGCCCCAGGGACGGGGGCTCGGGACACCAACAGGGTCGGCGTTCCGGGCGGCGGCTCGACGTGGTATGCACGGCACATGAAGCGCTCTTGCGGATGGCTGCTGGTCGGTGCGTTGGCCGTGGGTGTGTGTGTCGCCTGTCGTGGCGGCGGCGGGGTGCGCCACGCACCGGAGGTCGGCGACCGCGGCGGCGGCACGGCGGACGCGGCCGTGGGTGCGCCGGAGGGGTCCGGGGAGGACGTCGTCGCGGCTGCTGCGGATGCGGCGTC
>CAZMRP010000098.1:0-11076 GCA_964568275.1 uncultured Myxococcales bacterium | reverse complement strand
CGCGGACACCCCGACGAGCCGCGGGCGTTCGGCAACCCCGACACGCATCCGCTGCGCGAGCTGCAGGTCTCGGCGTTCCGCATCGCGCGGCGCGAGGTGACGGCGGGCGAGTACGCGGCGTGCGTGGAGGCGGGCGCCTGCCCGGCACGATCGTGCCCCGACGAGGCCGCGCAGCCCGGCCCGGCGCAGCCCGTCACCTGCGTGACGTGGGACGCGGCCGCCGCGTACTGCGGCTGGGTCGGCGGACGGTTGCCGACGGAGGCCGAGTGGGAGAAGGCGGCGCGCGGCACCGACGGCCGGAGGTATCCCTGGGGCCATACCGAGCCGACCTGCGAACAGGCGTTGACGGGAGCGTGCGCTGCCGCGGGGCCGGCGGACGTCGGGACCCATCCGGCGGGCGCGAGTCCGTACGGTGTGGAGGACCTGGCGGGGAACGCGGCCGAGTGGACGGCCGACTGGTATGCGGCGCTCTACTACGCCGTCGCTCCCGACGCGGACCCGGCCGGGCCGGCGAGCGGCGAGCGCAAGACGGTTCGCGGAGGGTCGTTCGCGACCGGGTCGCGGCTGGCGATGACCGGCTACCGGTCGTCCGCGGCGCCCGCGCAGGCCCTCCCGGACCTCGGTTTCCGCTGCGTCTGGCCCGGACCCTGAACCCCGCAAGGAAGTTCGTACCGGCTACTTTCTGCATAGTCCCGGCGGATCGACGGAAGATCGTCCGGCGTCGGCGGGCGAGCAAGCCGCATCCGCTTCGGCCGCGCCGAGGTGCAATTCGTGTTGAACACAGAACAAGTAACCACTCGAATACAATGAAGTACCTCGGCGCCCAAGGAGCCGGGGACGACGCCCACCGGTGGTGGTCCCGAGGGACGTCTCGAAGTGAGGCAACCGTCCTTGAGGACTTGAAAAATGGGCACGGAACTTGCCTTGGAAGGCCGCGCGAGGCAAAGCGCTTCGCAGGTATGGAACGAACCCGGGTCGCCGGGAGATGAAGGGAGGCTGGCGTGCAGACCATCAACCGCTTCCGTTGGCATCCGCCGACGCTCGCGCTCGCGGCGTTGGGAGTGCTGGGCCTGACTGCCGGTGGCTGCGTCACCGGTGACGGGGAACCGGACGAAGGTGCGGCGGCCTCCGAGGTGCCCGAGGAGATCGCGCAGGCGTACTTCGCCGAGGAGTCGTGCTGCGCGGACGACTCGCCGTGCCAGGACGGGTTGTTCTGCAACGGCCGCGAGGCGTGCAACTGCTGGGGCGAGTGCGAGCCGCCGGATCCGACGTACAACCCGTGCTACGACGGGGATCCGTGCACGTCGGACCTGTGCGACGAGGCGTCGGACCGCTGTCCGCACACGCCGCTGCCGGGGCCGGGCTGTCCGTGCAGCACGGCGGCGGACTGCAACGACAGCAACCAGTGCACGGTGGACATCTGCGACGCAGGGTCGGCGCGCTGCACGTACACGCCGTCCCCGTGCGACGATGGGAACATCTGCACGACGGACACCTGCGACCCGCTGACGGGCTGTGCCCACGCTCCCCTCAGTTGCGATGACGGGAACGCCTGCACGGTCGACCTCTGCAGCCCCGCGACGGGCGGATGCAGCCACACGGGAGTGACATGCAACGACGCCAATCCGTGTACGAGCGATTCCTGCGATCCGGTTGCGGGCTGCACGTACCGACCGAACACCGCCCCTTGCGAGGACGGCGACCCATGCACGGCGGGCGATCGATGTTCAGGCGGTACCTGTGTGGGTGGCTCAACGCTCTCGTGTGACGACGGCAACGTGTGCACGGACGACTCCTGCGTCGCTGGCCTGGGTTGCGCCCACGTCAACAACAGGGCTGCCTGCAACGACGGCAACCCGTGCACGCTCACCGACACCTGCAACGGCGGTGCCTGTTCGGGGACGCTGCGCAACTGCAACGACGCCAACATCTGCACCGACGACAGCTGCGATTCGGGTACCGGCGCCTGCGTGAACGCTCCGAACACGGCCCTCTGCAACGACGGCGACGCCTGCACGATCAACGACCGCTGTGCGGCGCGAGTTTGCGGCGGAACCGTTCGTAACTGCGCCGACACCAATGTCTGCACGAACGACAGTTGCAACCCGAGCACCGGATGCGTGTACACGCCGAACACCGGCGCGGCCTGCACGCCGTCCGGCGCTGCTCCGTCTCCGGCGGCCTGCTACACCGGGCAATGCGACGTCTCCGGCGTTTGCGCCTGGATCGGCTCCCGCCCGGCGAACGACTCCTGCACGGCACCCTACGCCGCCGCGAACATCGGCCTGGACGCATCCGGACACGGCTCTGCTTCCGGCGACACGACGTGTGCCGTCCACGACTACCAGGGGTCCATCGGCGCCACAGCCATCGGCGTGGATGCGCGGGACGTGGTCTACCGCTACCGGGGAAACGTCAACGAGGAGTTCCAACTCTATGCCTACCGTACGTACCTGAACTCGGCTGGCTGGCCCAGCGCGCTGTACGACCGAAGGGCGTCCTGCAGCGGGTCGCAGGTCCTCGCCGCAAACACTTGCACGACGAACGACTTCCTCGATTGCGGGGCGCTCGGCCTGACCGCGACGGACGCGGCCTTCGTGGTCCATCCCCGTCCGATTGGGACCGATTCGTTCAATGACTACCTCTTCGTGGACGGGGAAGCCTCGCCGAACTACGGGGCGTTCACCGTCGATGTATCGCGCATCCCGTTCGAGAACGGTCTGCCATGCCAGATCGGCGCGACGCCGGCCTACTACTACCAGCCGGATGCAACGCTGGGCGGCCGATTCCGCGGTCACATCCTCGACTACCCGGGCTATCGGAATGTCACCGGCTGCGGCGGCTCGCCCTACTACCAGTCGCGTTTCTATGGGTACTGGTGCTGGGTCCACCCGACGGATGGCTCGGGTTGTTTCTGGGACGGCTGCTGGCCGTGGGCCACCTGTTCCGGCGGCAACAGGAACCACCGCGAGGACCAGTACTGGCCGGCCAATGCTTGGTATCTCCTGCTCCCGGCCAGCAACACGCGGTACCGTGTCACCGTCAACGACGATGCTGCAGCCATCCCGAACTCATTTGATGCCGTCATCAGCCTCAAGCGGGTGACCGACCCCATGAACTGCCCGCGGTTCGTCACGTCACTTGGCTGCACGTCCGTGCCTGGTCGAGCGAGCCCGACCGTCTGGGAGTTCTGCGTGCCCGGCGGGCAGCACTACGAGATCGGGGTTTCCAAGCGCGTCTACGACGATCAGTTCCGCTCCGATCGGCAGAATTACGAGTTGATCGTCGAGGTTCTGGGCCCCTGCTAGCGAGCGGGAAGGAGGGCATGGGCAATGCAGTCCACGATTCGAGTCACCTTGGTTCTCAGCAGCTTCCTCTTGGCGGTGGTGGGCGCCGGATGCAAGGGCGACGAGTGCTCGCGCACTTCGGACTGTCCTGCCGGCCACTACTGCTCCGATCGTCAGTGTGTCCCGTTCGGGGACGCACCCGGCGCCGATGCTGATGCGGACGGGAATCCGCCGGACGTCGCCGCCGACGGTGATGCGGATGGCGATGACCGCGATGACGCACCGTGGTTCGATGGCCCCGCCGTCTGCACGCCTGTAGCCTGCGAGGCTTTCTGTTCCTCTGTCGACCAGTCGCCGGGCGAGTGCGTCGAGAACGAGTGTTTCTGCCGTGGTGGTGGGACCGACATCGGTGCTGACGGGGACGAAGACGGCGGCCTCGATGTCCCGACCGACGGCGACCCGGACGAGGGATGGCTCTGTCGGGAGGACTGGGAGTGCGACGACCACAACGCCTGTACCTCCGACCACTGTAGTTACGTCTCCAGGGCGTGCGTCAACCTCCCGCTCCCCGAGGGTGCGGAGTGCTCGGATGGTCTCCACTGCAACGGAATGGAAACGTGTAGCGGCGGCGGCTGCGTTGCCGGTTCCGCCCCCTGCATCTCGACCTCACCGGAGTGCAGCGCCGAACGTTGCGACGAGACCACCGATTCCTGCATTCGCGAGGACCAGCCCGACGGCACGTTGTGCGAGGAGGGCTCCTACTGTCGCGGACCGGGATCGTGCCAGGCCGGGGACTGCCTGCACTCCGGACCGTACCCGTGCCCACCGGTGTCTCCCGAACCATGCTCGGTCATCACCTGCAACGAGGCGGCACGGACGTGCGATACGGTACCGAAGCCGGACGGCGCATCGTGTGACGACGGTGTGACCTGCAACGGCACCGAGACATGTGTCGGAGGAACGTGCACTGCCGGCCGGGCGTTCTGCGATGACTCCAACGCGTGTACGAACGATATCTGCGTCGAAGACCGGATCGAGCCGACGTGCAGCCATACCCCGATCCCGGGCTGCTGAGCGGCGAGTTGGGGAGAGGATGGGTAGCGTGTTCAGAGATCGGTCGAGGACACGAGGCTTCCGCACCCGCGCCGGCTTCTCGCTCGTGGAGATGATGTTCGTCGTGGTCATCATCTCGATCGTGGCCACCATCGCCGTGCCGACCTTCATGGGCACCACGCAGACCGACCGGCTGGTGCGGGCCACGGGCGAGATCCAGCAGATCTTCCAGAAAGCCCGCGCGCGCGCGCTGCTCAAGAACTCCGCGGTACGCATCCGCATCGACCGCAACCCCACGGACGCCAGGGCCAACATCCGCATCGACGAGAGTCCCGACGCCAGTTGTTCCGGTTTCCAGCGCATCTCCGTGCGGACCGCGCCGCCGCCGGACGTGGCCGAGGCCGACCCTTACGCGCTGTGCAGCGCCTGGCTGGCCACCGAGCAGCACCGCTGCGGGCTGGCCGAGGTCCACCTCTCGGGCTCCCTCGCCTGGGACGGCTACAAGAGCACCGGGGTCACGATCACGGGCATCGACGAGGGGGCGCCGGGGGGTACCTGGACGGCCCACGAGAGCCTGGTGGTCTGCGTCAACCGGCGCGGCCGGATGCTGCGCTGGTCCGGCGGCGGGTGGGTTCCGCTCAACGGCGGCCTCCGGTTCCGCCTCGACCGCCGCGAGGGGGCCGGCGGCCCGTTTCTCGGCCTGCTCAAGGAAATCTACGTTCCCCAGGGTGGGACGTCGGGGGTGATGCGATGACCGTTCCGGCTCCCGTGCGTGGTTCGCGACGTCGCCGTGCCGGCGGCTTCACGATGATCGAGGTCATGATGGCGGTCGTCGTGTTCCTCGCCGCGGCCACGGGCCTGTTGGCTTTCCAGGAGACGCTGATGCGCAGCAACGCCTCGGCCAACGACATCACCGCGGCGACCTACGTCGGCGAGTTCTGGCTCGAGCGCGGCCGTTCCGAGTCGTTGCTGTGGAACGTCGGCGGCGTCGACCTGACCCCCGCCCGCACCCCGCTGTTGGCGTCGCTCGGGGTCAACGTGGTGAACGCCGGGTTCACCACGGCCTGGAACGTGCTGCCGATGATGGGCACGCGTCCCGCCGGCGCGCCGCTCAACAAGTACCTCGAGACCTGGCCCGGGCCGACCGGCCAGTTCCGCGACTATGCCGAGTACTGCGTGCAGTACCGGCTGACGGTGCTGGTGCCCAACGAGATCCTGCGGCTCGAGGTGCGGGTGCTGTGGTTCAAGGCGGGGGTGGACCGGCCGAGCGCCGGTGCGGCGGCCTGGACCTGTCCGGCCGCCGGCATGCTGCTCGGCGCGGACCCCGACCTCCGCAACGTGAATGTGGTGCAGTTGGCTTCCGCGGTCTGGCGCAACCAGGTGATGCAATGAGCAGGCGCGGCTTCACGATCATCGAGCTGATGGTGTCGATCGTCGTCGCGGCAGTGGCGCTGATCGGCATCTACTACTACTACGCGACGGTCCAGCAGTCGATGCGCGAGCAGGGCCGCATCTCGCAGGCACAACTCGAGGCGCGGCTGGGCATCGAGCTGATCTCCGCCGACCTCCAGCGTGCCGGCTACCTGGCCACGCCGAACAGCGACCGCGACCCGTTGGTCTGTCGTCCCGAGGGGATGACGCCGATGCGCGTGCATCCGATCGTGTTCCGCAACGGCGCGTCGTCCGGCCTGATCTTCGCCCTCAACGCCACGGCCCCCTCGGTCGCGGTGCCCAACGCGGGGCAGAACGTCAACGTCAGCCCGGACGACGTGATCCTGTACGGCAACTACCTCAACGCCAACGAGTACCTCGCCGAGACGATCAACGCCGCGGCGAGCACGATCCGGCTCCAGCCGCTGCTGGTGTACCAGGACCCGGGGGTCGCGGACGGCGGGGCGGCGGTGCCGGCCACGCTCACCGACGCCGAGTTCCGCCAGTTGTTCCCGACCACCGCCTTCCTGCGCATCGTCAACCGGCACGGGTTCGCGCAGTTCACGCGCGTCACGGCGGTCTCGGGGTTCGACACCAGGATGCTGACGGTGGCCCCGCCGCCGATCCAATTCAGTCCGGCCACGGCCTGCGGCGTCGAGGGGTTCTGCGAGGGGTGCCGGGTCAACGTCGTCAACGGCGTGTGGTACCGCATCGAGCAGCGGGCGGCGAGCGACGACCCGTCGACCCCGGAGAACGAGACGACGGTGACCGACCTGGTGCGCTACTTCGTCGACCAGAACCGGGCGCCGATCGCGGCGACGCGCGAGGTGGTGGTCCAGTACGCCGTGGACTTCCAGGTCTGGTTCCGCGCGGCCCAACCCGGTGCAGGCGGCAGCACGACCTTCGACATCAACCTCTCCCCCGACGTCCCGGACGACGTGACGACGGTCATCGGCGGCGCGGTCAACCCGCCGGACGGCACGCTGACCGCACGCCCCGAGGCGATCCGCTCGGCGCTCGTTCGCATCACGGTGCGCACCCGGACCGAGGACCCCAAGTTCCCGTTCCAGGGGCGGCCCGATCGACGGCAACGGATCAAGTCCTGGGAGATTCACCCGACCGCGGAGGGCTCGGCGCACGTGCGCACGTACACCACCGAGGTCGAGCTGCCGAACATCGCGTTCGCGAACCTGTGGTGAGGGCACGACGATGCACGGACGACACGACCCCCACCGCCGCCAGTCGGGCATGGTGCTGATCATCACGCTGCTGGTGGCGCTCGGCCTGTCCCTGCTCGGCGCGATCATCGTCGACTCGACGCGCGCCGACACCGCCACGGCGGGCAGCCTGCGCGGGGCCCGGCAGGCCGAGTTCGTGGCCGAGTTGGGCACGATGGTGGCGATGCGCGCCTTCGCTCTCAACTACTCGATGTACCGCTCCTGGATGACCCGTAACCGCCGGTTCAACTTCCAGTTCGAGCGTTCCTCGTTCGACACCGGCGCCGGGGGCGCCCCGGTCACCCTCGTCGACGGGACGACCGTCTCCGCCGGGTCGCTCGGCTTCACCAGCCTACGGCCGGACTACGACATCCTGGTCGACCGGGCCTACGAGTACAGCGATTCGGCGGGCTATTCCGTATCCGGCACGCAGGGGGTCAGCTTCTGCTTCCGCCGGTACACGTTCACCTCCGCGGCCGATCTGACGGTCCCGCTGGCCGGCGGGCTGCCGGGTTCGCCGCGGAGCGAGGCACGGTCCGTGATGCGCGCCACCAGCGTGATCGGACCGACGGACTGCACGTTGTAGCCGGGAGAGGATGCCATGACCAAGCACAATCACCAGGTTCGGGCATCGGAAAACGGACGGACGGCGCGCGCGTGGCTCGCCGTGCCGGCCCTCGCCGTTCTCGCCGGGTTGCTCCCGGACACGGCGCGGGCGGACGACCCGTTCGAGACCAGTTTCTCGCCGTCGCCCAACGTGCTGCTGCTGCTCGACACGTCGGGTTCGATGGAGTACCTGCGCGAGGAGCACAAGGTGCCCTGCTGCATCCAGGGCGACCCGCTGTGCAACGACCCGGCCAAGCGCACCCGCTGGATGATGTTGCAGGACGCACTGCTCGGCCCGGTCACCGACGCCAGTTACCGGTGCCTGCGCTTCTGGTCCGGCTCCTGCGTCAAGCAGGAGTTCTCCGAGGACTGCATGTCGCCCGCCTTGCGGGACCAGCGCTTCTTCATCCCCAACGACTGGGTCATCCCGCAGTACCAGGCGTATGGCGAGCGGAACGTGCCGTACGGCATCCTCGAGCGGTACCGCGAGCGGGTACGGTTCGGCGTGGCGTTCTTCGACAGCTTCTACAGCCCCCAGACCGACCTCCAGGGCATGTTCTCCTACACCAACTCCTACGGCGAGCCGTTCGCGTATCGCGGGCAGCCGATCGACGTCGGCATCCGCGGCCGTGAGACGCCGGGGGCCCCGGTCTTCGGCGCGTTGACCCACTGGGGCGGGGACGACACCGACATCAACGAGCTGAACGAGGCGGTGCGTCGGGAGATCGAGCAGTCGTTCCGCTACTGCGGCAGTCCCGTGGCCGCCGCCCTGCACGACGTCCGACACTTCTTCGCGACCGACCCGGCCAACGTCGACGCCGGCACCGATCGCTACGCGGACTGCCGCGAGCGTGCGGTGGTGCTGGTCACGGACGGCGTGCCCAACTCCGGCGAAGCCAATCCCTACACCACCTCGGCCATCGCCGCCCGCGCGTTGTACACCTCCAAGTCCCTCGGCCTGCCGTTGTACGTCGTCGGCCTGACGCTCTGCCCCGCCACGACGGCCGAGGGGATCGACCAGCGCACGGTCCTGACCCGCGTGGCCTGCGAGGGGTGCCCGGCCAGCGACCCGCGTTGCCCGGCTCCCTGCGGCATCTGCGACGCGCAGAACACCGACGAACTGATCGGCTGTCTGGACAACATCCTGCACAGCGTCTCGACCGCCGGGGTCACCTCGCGCACGCTGGCCGTGGTGACGAACCAGATCTCCGAGGACGACCCGGCGGAGGTCATCCAGTGGCAGTTCAACACCGGCCTGATTCCCCAAAGTCCCCAGCCGTGGACGGGGATCCTCGAGCGCTCGGCGTACGTCTGCGACTCCACGGGCGAGGTGGTTCCAGACAGTTCGATCACCAAGTACGTCGACTACGGCGCGGTGCTCAACGCCCGCTCGAACCCGCGGGTGCTCAAGACCGTCACGACCCCGGCCGCCGGGCCGCGCAAGACGCCCTACACCACGTCCGTGGTGCTGGAGGACTTCGACCTCACGAACGCCAACCTGACCGCCGAGCAGCTCGGCTGCCAGTCCGGCGAGTGCACCGATCCGACGTTCGTGGCCGAGACGGTCGACTACGTCCATGGCCGTCCGGGCACGGCGCGTGCCACCAATCGGTTGGCCGACATCTACCATGCCTCGGTGGTCGTCGTCGGTCGACCGAACCTCGAACTCCCGATCGTCTCCTACTACCAGTTCCAGGAGGACAACTGGAAGCGCGAGCAGCTGGTCTACGCCGCGACCAACGACGGCGTGTTGCACGCCTTCCGCGCCAACAACACCACCAACCCCACGGACACCGGCGAGGAGTTGTGGGGCTACGTACCGAACTACCTGGTGCCGAAGGTCCACGAGCAGATCCAGGGCGGCCATGTCACGAACCTCGACTCGAGTCCCGTCGTGCGCGACATGCGGATGTTCAAGGGGGCGGACACCACGGCGGTCGTCGACGACTGGCGCACGGTGCTGGTCGGGGGCTACCGCCAGGGCGGCCGCGGCTACTACGCGCTGGACATCACCGACCCCGAGGACCCCGAACTGCTGTGGGAGATCAACAACAACACCGACGACGACTCCACGCCGTTGGTCACGACCGACTACGCGGACCTCTGGCTGACCTACGCCACGCCGTTCCTCGGCACGGCCTTCACGACCAACCACGACCTGTCCGGGGGCCCGCAACTCGGCGAGATGGCGGTGGCGATCTTCCCCGGTGGCTTCAACCCCACGGCACCGGTCACCACCAACACCGGGCTGTACGTGGTGAGCCTCAAGACGGGCCGGCTGGTGAAGGCGCTGATGCCGCGCTACCCGTCGAGCTACGGCTGCGGACCCGCGCCGGACTGCACGGTCAAGCCCGAGTGCTGTGCGCAACTGGTCACCAGCCCCGTGGGTTACGGCGCCGTCCCCGGTCTGGTCACCACCCGGGTGTTCGTGGGCGACGACCGCGGTCGCATCTGGCGCGCCGACCTGGCCGCCACCAACCCCAACGATTGGTCGCTGGACCTGTTCTACCCGCACCCCAATCCGCCCGCCGGCGAGCCCACGCCGGCCTACGAGATCGCCTCCGACGTGAAGTTCCCGCCGGCCATCGCGCTCAACCGCCAGAACGAGTTGGTGGTGATCTTCGGCACCGGCGACGTGGACGACGTGGGGCGGCTGGACGAGAACTACGTGGTGTCGGTCACGGAGAAGATCGAGTTCGACTCCGTCGCCGAGCGCTACGTCGGCCGCGCCTACCACAACTGGACCCTCTGTCCGCTCGGCAACTCGGCCACCGTCTGCCTCGACCTCGACTCGATCGTCGACCCCGAGGAACAGGCGCTCGGGCCCGGCGAGAAGCTCACCGGCGTGCCCATCGTCTTCGACCAGGTGGCCTACTTCTCGACCTTCGTGCCGTTCGCCTCGGCGGCCAGCGCCTGCGAGATGGGCGCGGGCCGGATCTGGGGCGTGCTGTTCGACTACCAGGACGAGAACGAGACCGACGACGTGGCGGCCTGGGCCGAGTTGGAGGCGGTCGACCCGGCCACCGGCACGACGCTGCCCAAGCAGCTGTTCCAGTCCTACGCCGGCACCTACATCGCCGGACTGACGGTGGTCCAGCGCCCGTCGTGCTTCGACGCCTCGTCGACGTCGCCTCCCAGCCCGGGGCTGGGCAGCGTATCGCGCGAGAGTTTCGAGGTGGTGGCGCAGGTGAGCAAGGCGGTCGATGCGCTGCCGCCCGGCCGGCAGGTGAATACCGTGACGATCGAGATCCCGACGCCGCCGATGACGAACTTCACGGATTCGTGGGGCAGCGTCTTCGAGTGACCGGGCGGGGAGCGGAGGGAGCGGGGACGGCGACGATGACGGGACGAGCGACGTGGGGCGGGACGGTGCGGCGACACGGGGCGCTGCTGCTGCTGCTGCTGCCGCCGCCTGCGGCGGCGTGCACTTGCGGCGGCGACGAGCCGCCGGCGCCGGGTCCTGCGGTCGCGAGCGTTCCGCC
>CAZMRP010000097.1:0-11078 GCA_964568275.1 uncultured Myxococcales bacterium | reverse complement strand
CGCGCGCCGTCGCCGGCACGCTGGTCGAGGTCGGCCTGGGCCGATTGTCGCCCGCGGCGATGCCGGAGATCCTGGCCGCGCGCCACCGCGCCGCCGCCGGCCGAACCGCCCCGGCCCACGGCCTGTACCTGGTCCACGTCCGCTATCCCGACGGGGCCGCCGCGGGCGTGGAAGGCGACGCACCACCCTGACCGGGCCGGACCGAGCGTCCGATCGCGCTTCCTGCCCTTGCGGGGCAATGACGAGCCGTGGTACGTTCCGTTCTCGCACAGCATGGACAAGAAAGCGAAAGCATTGACCGAGCAGGCGGCCGTCGGGCCGGCCGGGACGGAGGTCCAGGGTGCCGAGGGCCCGGCCGCCGGGCCGGCCGAAGAGGCTCGGGCGACGCAGCCGGTCGCGGAGCCCGAGGTCCCGGTGGAAGAGGACGAAGGGACGGCGGAGGTGGAGCAGCCCGCCGCCGCGGTCGACGAGGTCGACGCGCGCGTGGCCGCCCTGGAGGCGGAGAAGGAGGCCCTGGACCACCGGCTCGCCGACCTCAGGGACCGCCTGCTGCGGGCGGCCGCCGACTTCGACAACTTCCGCAAACGGGTGGCCCGCCAGGAACAGGAGACCCTGGAGCGGTCGCGGGCCGAGGCGTTGCGGATGTTCCTGCCGGTGATCGACAACGTCGAGCGGGCCTTGGCGTTCGCGGAGCAGATGGCGGGCGGCGAGCAGGTCGCGCAGGGACTGCAGCTGGTCCTGCGGGGCTTCTTCGAGACCTTCACCCCGCAGGGGCTGAGCCGCGTCGAGGCGCTGGGCAAGCCGTTCGACCCCACGAAGCACGAGGCGGTGGGACAGTTGGAGACGACGGAGACGCCGGCGGGTTGCGTGGCGCAGGAACTGCAGGCCGGCTATCTGCTCAAGGAGCGGCTGCTGCGGCCGGCGCTGGTGGTGGTGGCCAAGCCGCCGCCGGCGGAGACGGCCGGGACGCCGCCTCCGGAGGCGACCGAAGAGCCGGGCCCGTCCCAAGACGGGCCCGAGGGGGCGTAACCGTGGCGGACGGCTCGGACAAGCGGGTTGTCGGCATCGACCTGGGCACGACCAACTCGTGCGTCGCGGTGCTCGAGGGCAACAACGTCACGGTGATCCCGAACCCGGACGGCGGGCGCACGTCCCCCTCCGTGGTGGCGTTCCTCAAGGGCGGGGAGCGGCTGGTCGGGCCGCTGGCCAAGCGCCAGGCGGCGACGAACCCCGAGGGCACGGTCTACGCGGTCAAGCGGCTGATGGGCGGCAAGTTCCGCGCGCCGGAGGTGGTGCGCCACCGCGCCCTGTGCTCGTACCGGATCATCGAGGCGGCGAACGGCGACGCCCGGATCTCGGTCGACGGCGTGGAGCGCTCGCCGGCCGAAATCGCGTCGATGGTGCTGGGCTACCTCAAGGACGCCGCCGAGGCGTACCTCGGGGAGCAGGTGACCGAGGCGGTGATCACCTGCCCGGCGTACTTCGACGACGCGCAGCGGCAGGCGACCAAGGACGCCGGGAAGATCGCCGGCTTCAACGTCCGGCGGATCATCAACGAGCCGACGGCGGCGGCGCTGGCCTTCGGCCGCGGCGAGTCGGAACAGGACGGCCGCACGCAGCTCGTCGCGGTCTACGACCTCGGCGGCGGCACCTTCGACATCTCGATCCTCGAGCTGGCCAAGGGCGTGTACACCGTGCGGGCCACGGCCGGCAACACGTTCCTGGGCGGCGAGGACTTCGACCAGCGCCTGGTCGACATCCTGGCGGACGAGTTCCTCCAGGCCGAGGGCACCGACCTGCGGCAGGACGCCAAGGCGCTGCAACGCCTGCGGGAGGCGGCGGAGAAAGCCAAGCACGAGCTCAGCTCGTCGCTGGAGACCGAAATCAACCTGCCGTTCATCGCGTCCGGCAAGTCCGGCCCCGCCCACCTCAGCCGGACGCTCCGCCGCAGCGAGTTCGAGCAACTGGTGGCGGAGCTGGTCGACAAGACGTTCGGGCCGTGCAAGCAGGCGTTGGCCGACGCCCGCCTGACGACCGGCGACCTGCACCAGGTGCTGCTGGTCGGCGGCATGACCCGCATGCCGTTCGTGCGCGCCCGGGTCGAGGAGTTCTTCGGGCGCCCGCCGAGCCAGGGGGTCAATCCGGACGAGGTGGTGGCGGTGGGGGCGGCGCTCCAGGGCGCGGCCCTCGAGGGCCAGACCGGCGAGGTCCTGCTGCTCGACGTCACCCCGCTGTCGCTCGGCGTCGAGACCGGCGGCGGCGTGTTCACCCGCCTGATCCCCCGCAACACGACGATCCCCTGCCGCCGGCGCGAGGCCTTCACCACCAGCATCGACAACCAGCCGTTCGTGCCGGTGCACGTGCTGCAGGGCGAGCGCGAGATGGCGGCGGACAACAAGACGCTGGTGCGCTTCGAACTGGTGGGGATCCCGCCCGCGCCGCGCGGCATCCCGCAGATCGAGGTGCTGTTCGACATCGATGCCGACGGCATCCTCTCCGTCACCGCCCGCGACCTCGGCACCGGCCGCAAGCACGCGGTCCAGGTCGTCGCCGCCTCCGGGCTGAGCAAGGACGAGGTCGAGCAGCTGGTGCAGGAGGCCGAGTCGCACAAGACCACCGACTCGATGCGCCGCGCGCGGGCCGAGGCGAAGAACACGGCCCTGGCCCTGCTGTACACCACCAAGAAGGCGCTCGCCGAGTTCCGTTCGGTGCTGTCGGAGGACGACGCCGTGGCGATCGAGGCCGACGTCGCCGCCCTCGAGGCGCTGGTCGAGGACGGCCCGGTCGAGAAGCTCCGCGAGGCGACCAAGCTGCTCGAGAGCAGCGCCTACCGCATCGCCGAGGCGATCTACGCCGGAACGCGCAGCGAAGACGCCCCCGCGGCGGAGGACGAGCCGCCGCCGTCGTCATCGACCCCGCAGTAGGGTCCTGCGCTATTCGGCCTGCTGGCTGATGGCGTCGAGGTACTCGACGAGCCGCTGGTCGTCGACCTCGTCCCGCGCCCGGGCGGCGTACAGCCGCGTGGCATACCACGCCTCCAGCACGCGGGCGCGGCGGGCGCCGAGCAGCGCCGTGGCGACGGTCTCCCGCTGGTCCGTCAGCGCCTGCTGCACGGCCTCCTCGAGGTTCCACGGGCCGGTGCGGCGCACCAGCGACACTTCCTGGACCGCGTACCGCTCGCCCGCGGCGTCGGTCACCGAGGCGATCGCGGACTCGCGCGCCAACTCCTCCCCCAGCATCGGCGCCGCCTCGGTCAAGGCGAGGATCCGCGGCACCACGTCGGCCCGCTCCGCGAACGTCGGCGGCAGCTGGTCCGCCGGCGCCAGCGGCCGCAGCTGCTCGGTGTGCGCGCGGATCGTCAACCCTTCGGTCGTCGGCGGCGGCTCCGCCGGCGGTTCGCCCGCCTGCGCCAGCGAGGCCCGGGCGATCCGCGCCGCTCCCTCCACCTCCTGCGACAACCGCTCGACCGCGATCAGGCTGCGCGCGAGCTCGCGACGGCCGGACGCCGGGTCGAAGCCCTGGTCCGCCGCCGGCGTCACCCCCCGCGCCCGCTCCTCGGCCTTCCGCCCGTTGGCCTCCTGCGCCAGCCAGACGTCGACCTCCCCGTCGCTGACCTGCCCGCGCACGGCCTCGAACTTCGACTGCAGGTTCCCGGCATCCTCGTCCGTGCCGGCCGCGGGCGCCACGGTCCACACCAGCACGTCGACCGCCGCGGTCTCCACCCGCACCGCCTGCTCCACCTCGGACGGCGACACCGCCACCCCGGCCGCCAGCAGCTGCTGCATCTTGAGCGCCAGCAGGTTGCGACGCTGGAAGGCGTAGAAGTCGTCGACCGACATCTGGAACTGCTGCTGCAGCGCCGCCCGCAACGCCGTCGGCTCGAACTTCCCCGACCGCCCCATCCCGATCCGCAACGGCAGCTCGCCGCCGCACCAGTGCACGCCGCCCTGCGGGTCGCTCCACGACCCGTGGTCGAACACGAACAGCCGGCCCTTGGAGATCGCGCGCTTGATCTCCTCGTTGTCGATCTCCACGCCCTGGGCCGCCGCCTCGCGCACCAGCGCCTCGCGAATCAGGAACGCGTTGCGGAAGTGCGCCGTGTCGTCCGTCTCGTCGAGCGGGGCGCCCGCCGACGCGGCCCCCAGCGCCGGCCCGAACGCCGCCAGCTCGATCGCCGTCCGGTAGCACGGCACGTAGCGCTGGGGAAACGGGATTCCCGGCTGCATCGCCAGGTGCGACCGCCACAGCTCGAACTCCAGGTCCGTCACCTCGTAGCCCAACACGGTCATCACCGACCGCGCCGCGCGCTGGCCGGGCTGGCCGCCGCTCTGGCAACCTTGCGATTGCGGCCCGAATTCGATGACGAACGCCAGGATCAGGATGCTCAACACGAAGACGATCACGATCGACTGGGCGTTCCGACGCATGTATTCGAGCATGGCTCGGGGTACCTCCGGTTCCGGACGGCCTGCCTATCGGAATCCCCGCGTGGAGTCAAGCGTTTGCACGAAGGGGCCCGGGGGGGCGCCGGCGCGGCCGCGGCCGCAACGCGCCGGAATGAGGCCGCTCAGGGCGCCCGCCAGGCGTGCCGCAGGTCGTCCCCCGTCGTGTCGTAGTACACCAGATGGACCGTCCCGTCGGGGCCGACCGCGATGCCGGTGTACTCCCCGACGTCGTCCCGGTAGTCCACCGTCACCGTGCTCCAGGACTCCGTCGTCGGGTTCCGGTACGAGTAGCGCGGGTCGCGGACGTAGCCGGTGATCACCCCGGTCTCGGGATCCCGGAACACCGTGTCGTCCCAGGAGCCGACGTGGACCCCTCCCGCCGGGTCGATGGCGAGCGACGTGTGACTGCCCCGGGAGTTCGAACCGCCGTCGACCGTCGTGATGCGCCAGAGTCCGGTGGTCGAGCGGACGGCGGCCTTGAGGCTGGTGTTGGTCACGTCGCGGTAGGCCACGTGCACGCTGCCCGCAGCATCGACGGCAATCGACGTGTAGTGCCCGACCTGCCCCGTGGCGTCGACGGTCGACAGGTTCCAGCCGCCGCCCGAGGCGGCGCGCCAGGCGTGCTTCAGGTCGTCCGACGACGTGTCGTAGTAGGCGACGTGCACGGCGCCGTCCGGCGCCACCGCGATCGACGTGTACTCCCCGACGCTGGCCAGGTTGTCGGGCGTGGAGACGGTCCAGGTTCCGGCGGTCGAACGCACCGCGTACTTCAACGCCGTGTTCGTCTCGTCCCAGTACGAGACGTGCACCTGGCCGGTCCCGTCCACGGCGATCCCGGGATAGCGGCCGACGGAGGCGGCGTTGTCCACGGCCGCCAGCGCCCAGGCCCCCCCGGCCGGCCGTCGTCCGTACCGGAGCGCCGTGTTCGTCGCGTCGTAGTAGGCGACGTGGACGGTCTCCGCCCCGTCGACGGCCAGCGCGATCCCCTGGCCGACGTTCCCGGTGGCCTCCACCGTCTGCGTCAGCCACACCCCGCCGGCGCTGCGACAGGCCACCACCAGGTCGTCCGCCGTGTTGTCGTAGTACGCGAGCTGCGCGCCGCCGGACGCGTCGAGCGCCAGCGAGGCGTACTGGCCGCGGTCGCCCGAGGTCTCCACGGTGTTGACGACCCACGACCCGCCGGCCGCCTTGTAGGCGAACCGCATGTCGTTGCCGCCGGGGCGGTAGTAGGCCAGGTGGACCCCGCCCGCCGCGTCGACCCTGAGCGACGTGTACGTGCCGGTGTCGCCGTCCGCATCGACCGTGGTCGCCGTCCACGTGCCGGCGGCCGAGCGGAACGCGTACTTCAGGTTGGTGTTGGTCGTGTCGCGGTACGCGACGTGCACCAGACCGGAGGCGTCGAGCGCCAGGCTGGCGTAGGCGCCCACGTCGCCCGCGGTGTCCACCGGCTGGAGCGTCCAGGCGGTGCTGCCCGAGGCGCGACGGGCGTAGAGCAGGTCGTTGCTCGTCGCGTCGCGGTAGGCGATGTGCACGCTGCGGTCGGCGCCCACCGCCAGCGACGCGTACTCCCCCTTGTTGTTCGTGGCGTCCACGATCTCGCGGCCCCACGACCCGCCGGCCGCCCGGTACGCGTACTTCAGGTCGTTGTTCGTGTCGTCGTGGTAGGCGACGTGCACGCCGTTGGCCCCGTCGACCGCCAGCGACGCGTACAGCCCGACGTTCCCCACGGCGTCGATCGTCGACGTCGCCCAGACCCCGGCCGTCGACCGGGTGGCGTACTTCAGGTCGTCGTTGGTGTTGTCGTAGTACGCGATGTGCACGACCCCCAGCGCGTCCACCGCCAGCGACGCGTGCTGCCCGACGTCGCCGGTGGACTCGACGATCGCGAACTCCCACGCCCCGCCCGCCGGCTTGCGCGCGTACTTGAGGTTGGTGTTGGTGGCGTCGTAGTACGCCACGTGCACCGTCGCCGCAGCGTCGACCGCCACGGAGTTGTACCGCCCCACCGTGCCCACGCTGTCCACCGTCCGCGGCGCCCACCAGCCGCCGGGCGCGTGGTAGGCGTAGCGCAGGTCGTTGTTCGACGCGTCGCGGTAGGCCACGTGCAGCCCGCCGTTGCCGTCGGCCGCCAGCGCGGCGTACTGCCCCACGTTGTTCGGCACGTCGACCATCTCCACGACCCACCCGGACGGGGTGCACGCGCTGCACCCCTCGTCGATCGTCCCGTCGCAGTCGTCGTCCAGCCCGTTGCACGCCTCGACGATCGTGCCGGTCGCGTCGTTGCAGCGCGTGCCGCCGCTCCCGTCGCAGACCACCACCCCCTCGAGGCACAGATCGCCGTCCGGCCCGTCGCAGGCGACGCCCAGCCCGAACTCCTCGTCCGTCGACCCGTCGCAGTCGTCGTCCCGGCCGTTGCACGTCTCCGCCGCCGGGCCGGTCCCGCCCGTGCAGGCGCCCCAGGCCCCGCCGCCGCAGGTCTGCGTCCCCCGCACGCACTCCCCCTCGTCCGTGCCGCACGGCTGCGTCGTCCCGTTCACGCAGTCGCACCCCTCGTCCACCACCGTGTCGCAGTCGTCGTCCGTCCCGTTGCAGACCTCGACGTCCGTGCCCGTCGTGTCGTCGCACTCCGTCCCGCCGCCGACGGCGCACACCACGACCCCCTCCGGGCACAGGTCGCCGTCGCCGCCGTCGCACGCCGCGCCCAGCCCGAACCCCTCGTCGGTCGCCCCATCGCAATCGTCGTCCAGCCCGTTGCACAGCTCGGTCGTCGGCTCCACCGCACCCTCGCACGGACCCCACGCCCCGGCCTCGCAGCGCTCGGACCCCTCCGCGCACTCGCCCGCGGACGTGCCGCACGCGCGCCGGTCGCCCGCGATGCACGCGCAGCCCTCGTCGATCTCCCCGTCGCAGTCGTCGTCGTCCGCATCGCAGGCCTCGACCGCCGAGGTGTACTCGCAGGGGTACTCGCAGCCGGGCTCGCCGTCGATGTCCCACAGGCCCGTCCGGCACTCCAGCGTGCAGCTCCCCGAGTTGCACGCCGCGTCGGCGCCCTCGGCCACGGGGCAGACGTTGCCGCAGCCCCCGCAGTGGCGCGGGTCGCCGGCGGTGTCGGTGCAGACGCCCGCACAGCAGCGGCCGGCGGGGCAGCTCGTGCCGTCCGGCGCCGCCGGGTTGCGACACGTCCCCTCCGGCGAGCACTCGTCGCTCGTGCACGGATCGCCGTCGTTGCAGTCGCTCGGACCGCTGCAGCTCGCGCACGCGCCGTCCTCGTCCGCCGACCCGTCACAGTCGTCGTCCACCCCGTCGCACGTGGCGTCCCGCGTGGTCGGCGGCGTCCGCGGCTCGCAGACCACCTCCCCGTCGTGACAGATCGCCTCCCGTACGCACAGCCCCGCCCCGCAGGTCGCCGCGAGCCGCCAGTCCTCGTCCGTCAACCCGTCGCAGTCGTCGTCCACCCCGTCGCAGGCCGTCTCGTCGTCGGTCCCGGTCGGGTTGCAGACGGCCTCGCAGCCGTTGCCGAGGTCGCCGTCGAGGTCGGCCCAGCCGGGGTTGCAGGCCACGTCGCACTCGCCCAGCACGCAGACCGCGGTCGCCGCGGGACGCGGCGGACAGACGCTGCCGCACGCCCCGCAGTTCACGCCGTCGAAGTCGAGGTCGTAGGTCTCGTCGGTCAGGCCGTCGCAGTCGTCGTCCAGCCCGTTGCACAGCTCGGGCACGCAGTCCGCGCAATCGCGGTCTTCCAGGTCGATCCGACCGTCGCAGTCGTTGTCCCGGCCGTCCGCGCAGGTCTCGCCGTCCACCTCCGCCGTGGCTTCCGGCGAGCAGCCGTACTCGCAGCCGTCCCACGGACTCCCGTTGAGGTCCACGTATCCCTCGTCGCAGACCATCACGCACCGACCGGCCAGGCAGGCGCCCGCGGCGTTGTCCGGCCGGCAGACCAGGCCGCAGCCGCCGCAGTGGTCGAGGTCCGTCTGCGGGTCGACGCACGCGTCCCCGCACCGCAGCTCATCCGGCCCGCAACCGGTGTCCGCTTCCGGAACGTCGCTCCCGTCCTCGGCCTCGCCGCCGTCCTCCCCGTCCGAGCCGCCGTCCGGCGCCTCTCCGGGAACGCACACCAGGTCGCACTCGGCGCCCGCGCACCGCGGATCGCTCTGGTCCATCGTGCGATAGCCGGGGTCGCACTCGCAGTAGACCTGCGAGGCGTCGCTGCGACAGGTCCCGTGCTCGCTGCACGTGACGCCCAGGCACGGATCGTCCGGGTCGTTCGCCACGCACGCGGCCCCTTCCGGATGGTAGCCCGGCATGCAGATGCAGTAGGCCACACCCTGCTCCTCGAGACAGAAACCGCGGCCGGAGCAATCGACCCCCGAGCACGGACTGGCGGGATCCGAGCAGCCCGCCGCCGACCCGACCAGCACGGCCAACCAAAGACCCCACCACGCCAGCTTGCGCATCACACCTCTCCCCGCGGAGCCCGGACCGCGAACCCGCTTCCGGGCCATGGGCAGCGACCCGAACCCCGATAGTGTATTCCGGGTCCCGCCCGGCAACAACGGCCGACCTCGCGCGGCCGACCTCGCAGATCCTCCGCCGCCGCCGGGACGCTGTGGTGAGCGGACCGGTTTCGTCCACGGCAAGCCGCCCGGGTTGCGCTCGACCCGAGGGAGCCGGCGTCACCCGCCCGCGGGCGGGGACCTACGGACCGTTGCCGCCGGTCGTCGGCGACGGCAGGTCGCAGTCCCAGAGGCGGTAGAGCGCACGCCCGTAGTCGATCTCCTGGATGAACAGGCCGCCGAACGTGCCGTCGTGCCGGTCGTAGACCTTCGGGTACATCTCGAACCCGGGCCAGTCGGTGACCCGGACCTCCGTCCTGGTCGGCAAGTGGAAGGCGTACATGTCCTCCTCGCGGTCGGAACTGGTCGCCACGTCGCTCCCGTCCCGCTGGTCCTCGTACAGCAGCCAGTCGCCCTCGCCGTCCATCCACGGACCCTGCATCGAGGGCGGGGCGGTGACCAGCGCGTGCTCCGTCCCGGTCTCGCGCTCCAAGCCGTAGACGTCCGTTCGGCACAGGCTGAACCAGTCGCACATCGGGGCGACCCGCTGGTCCAGCCACGCCACCCAGCGCGGCGTGATCGTCGGCCAATACTGGCCCGCCGGGTCGCTGGTCAGGATCGCCGCCTCCCCCGTCGCCACGTCGACCTGGATGATCTCCTGGACGAGCGGTCTCCCATAGCCTCCAAACCCGGAGTCGAACACGGCGGTCGTTCCCAGCAGGTCCACACGAAGGACGCTGTCCCAGTATCCTTCCGGGTCCGCCGGCATTCCGTCCGGCGCATCGCTGAGGTTCCGCTCTTCGCCGGTCTCGATGTTGTACGCGTAGGCGAACCAGCTCCACCCGTTCTCCGAACCGCTCTTCCGGTAGGCGATCCACGGATACCGCAGCACCACGCCGCCCAGGAACGGGACCTTGCCGTGGGTCGGGTCGAGCGGGATTTCTGCAAGTTCGCGAACGATGACGGGCGCGGGATCCCCGACGCGAATCAGTCGGATCTGCGAGCGCCTGATCCCTGTCTCGACTTCGGTCCCGCCCGCCACGTAGGCGATGCGTTGCCCTTCCACGGATGGGTCGATGGCGCCGACACCACGATGTCCGGGAACAAGATCTGTGAGCCCATCGAGCAGGGTGATGCACCGCGAAGGTCGGTCGTAGAGCCACATCCGCAACGGGGTTGTATCGGGTGTTGCACGAAACGCGATGCAGGTGCCGTCCCCAGCGAAATCCAAGAGGCTCTCTTCGAGTTCCGAAACCGACACGCGCCGGCAGACGACGCCCGGCGACGCGCCGGGGCGTTCCTCGAGCGGGACACGGTAGCCGTCGCAGGGCGGCAGCGGCGCGTCGTCGGCTCCGTCGTCGGTCGCGTCTCCGTGCGCGTCTTCAACACCGCCGTCGAGCTCGTCCGAGCAGAGACAGGCGCCGTCCGGGCAGCCCCGGAACCAGGCATCCCGCGCCCGGCAGACCGGGGAACACGATTCGTAGCTGCAACCGACGTCGGTCTCGCCCGGACCGGGGTCCGACCGGCAGGCGCCGCCGGCGAGCAGCAGGGCGACCAGCCCGGAGGCGAGGGCGAGATCCGACCGTCCCCGGCGCGGCGCGCACATCGCCTACTGCCTCGTGGCCACGTCCAGGCGGCCGGAGCCGACCCAGACCACGTAGCCGCCGACGTCCACGGTCCCTTCAACCCATCGCGCCACGTCGTGACCGCCCGCGACGTACCATTCGCCCGCGGACTCCTCCGTGAGCGCCAGCCCGTCGCCCCACGGGAGGTTGGCGTACAGGTAGCACATGAGGCCCATGAGGCCCGACCCAGGCAAGTCTTCCGACGGGCGTCCCGGGCCTCATGAGGCCCGACCCAGGCAAGTCTTCCGACGGGCGTCCCGAGGCCTCGGGTTGACATGAGGCCCGACCCAGGCAAGTCTTCCGACGGGCGTCCCGAGGCCTCGGGTTGGGCGGCCGGAGGGCCGCCGCCGGCGCTCCGCTCCACGCCGGCGGCAGTCGGATGGCGTCCTATTCGCCAAATGCCGTCGTCCGGGCTCACCCAGCGGGGTCTCGGGTCCGACGGCGCCCAAGTGGCG
>CAZMRP010000096.1:0-11110 GCA_964568275.1 uncultured Myxococcales bacterium | reverse complement strand
CGCCGCCCGGGGGCGCCGCCGCGGCCGGAGTGCCGGCGGCCGGTGCGTCGTCCTGGGCGCCCTGGGGCCGGCCCGGGATGTAGCGCGGGCCGACGACCATCGGGAACACGTACTCGTACTTCTTGAACTCGTAGGCCAGTTTCTCGAAGTACGTGATCTGGATCTTCACCGCGCCGCCCGGCTCGATGTTCGCGACGCTCTGGGTGAAGATGTTCGGGCGCTCCTGGGTGAGCAGCGACGCGGTGTAGCCCTGCGCGCGCGCCTGGGCGTAGATCCGCTCGGCCTCCTCCCGCGGTCGCACGATGCCGACGATCTTCCGCTCGCCGACCTGCATCACGAAGTCGTTGACCGCCGCCATCGTCGGCAGCGGGAAGGTGTAGACCGCCTCGATCACCTCGGAGAACGGGTTGGTGTACTGCTGCTCGACCAGCGTTTTCGCGATGTACCCCGAGATCTCCGCCGTCACCTCGGTGTGCTTGAGCGGGAACTCGCCGGCCTCCTCGCCGTCGGCCTTCTTCGCGACCAACGTCCCCTGGCCGGGGCGCTCGGGTGCCGCGCCGGGATCCGCCGGCGCGTCGTCGCTCTCGGCTTCCGCCGGCGCATCCGGCTCGGCCTCCTCCAGCACGTACACCTCGTCGGCCCCGGCCAGCAGCTCGCCCACTGCCTGCTCCTCGGCCATCAACCGCGCCGGTCCGCGGGTACGCACGCCCGACGCCCCCGAAGGGACCGACACCGGGCTCGGCGGCGGCGGCGCCATCACCATCGGCTGCGACGGCATCGGGCCGCCGTAGGACCGGGTCCGGTACGCGCCGCCGTAGCCGCCCTGGTCGCTGCAGCTGTTGGACATGTACTCCTCGGGAATCCGGTACGGCTCCGGCTCCACCGGCGGCGCCGCGCCCGCCTCGCACCCGCGGATCGAGTCGCCCTCCGGCGCCTGCCGCGACGCGCACAACGCGCTCGGACAGGCCATGTACTTCGTCCCGGCCGACCACTGCGCCGTCCGGTACGGCGACGTCCCGGCGTCCACCGTGCGGGACGTGCGCCCCGAGGACCAGTCGGCGGTGTCCGACACTCCCGGTCCCTCGTCCCCCTGCGGGGGCGCAGCGTCCGACGTCCGGGTGGTCCGGCAGTGCGCTGCCAACGCCGTGATCGCCACCAGCACCAGCACCCTCATCGATCGGTTCATCGTCTCCTCCTCGCTTCCCTCGGTCGCCTCGTGTCCTGCGTCCCCAACCGGCCCCCTGCGATCCGCCGGCCGATGGAACCAACCTACGCGCCACCGTCGAGGCCGATCTGCCGGGCCGGTGTGGGAGGCTGTGTTCCGACGACCTTCCCGGCCGAATCCTTGGCGGGGAAATCGTCCGTCGTCCGGGAACAAAGGCGGCGGACCCGGAATGACAGCGGTTCCGTCGACCCCGGCGCGCGGACTTCGGACTCCCGCCGAAGGCCGCGGCGGGCTACAATCCCGAGGCGGGCAGGGGCGGGGACGGAGGCTCGAGGATCGTGACCGGGATCGACGGGCGCGCCGTGGCTTGGCCGGCGCTGATCGGCCTGCTCGCAGGGGCGGGGACGGCCGGCTGTCGGGACGACGGCGCGGACCCGGCGGACGGCGGGACCGACGTCGAAGCGACCGAGGCGGACGGTCGGCCGGACGCCGACACGCTCGGCGACCGCGCGGATGGCGTGGACGGCGACGTCGCGGACGCGGTCGAGGCCGAGGCGCTCGACCCCGACGCTCCGCGCGTGGTGCTCGTAATCATCGATGGTGCCCGCTACACGGAGACGCTCGGCGACCCCGAGGCGCGCTTCACGCCGCGGATGGCCGAGCTGGCCGGTCCGGCGTGCGCGCCGGGGCCGATCCTGAACCTCGGACCGACGGTGACGATGGCGGGGATGAGCGCGATCCACACCGGGGCCTGGTACGCCTGGGTCCAGGACCCGGTCACCGGCGACGTGTGGCAGGGCAACCCGACGCACTGGGAGTACTACCGCAAGCAGCTCGGCCGACCGGTCGAGGACGCGGTCTACGTGCTCGAGGACTTCGGCGGGAGCATCTGGCTGCCGAGCTACGACCCCGACTACGGCCCGGCGTTCTGGCCCACCGTCGTCGCTCGCGGCTGGTCCGACGACGGGGTCTACGACGCGTTCGTCGACGTGGTGACCGGCACGGCTCCGCCGTTCCTCGTGGTCTATCTCTCGGACGTCGACCACGAGGGCCACTCCGGGGACTGGGCGGCGTACACGGGAGCGATCGCCAACGCCGACGCGATCGTCGGGGCGATCTGGGAGCTGCTCGAGGCGACGCCGCCCTATGCCGGACACACCACGATGTTCGTCACCAGCGATCACGGCCGTCACGACGACGCCCACGGCGGGTTCAGCTCGCACGGCTGCGATTGTCCCGGCTGCCGGCAGGTGACGTTCCTGGCCCTCGGGCCCGGCATCGACCCCGACTGCCCGGCGGCCGACCCCCCGCGGACGCTGATCGACCTCACGCCGACGATCGGCCGCATCCTGGGCTACGTCGCCGAGGATTCCCCCGGGCAGGTGATGACCGAGATCTTCCGCTGAACAGACGGGGTGGCGATCCCTGTGCGCCGCAGGCGGTCGAAAGCCGTTCCGAGAGCTCAGCCGCGGGCCGGCAACGACTCGACCTGTGCCGCGTGGTCGTCGCGGACCAGGACGGCCTGGACCACGTCACGCGTCCGCGGCGTGCGCGGGTGGAGGAGCTCGTGCACGAATACCAGGAACGTGGTGCAGGCCGCGAGCGAGAGCGCGAGGGGCAGCAACCCGACCAGGGTCAGCAGCATCAACTCGAAGATGTAGCAGTCGCGCCGCGCCAGGAACTCGATGCGCTTCCAGATGCGGGTACCCAGGTTCTCCCGGACGGGCCGGTTGCGGTCGGTGGTCCATGCCAGGGCGTAGTGCGACCCCGCGCCGAGGGAGAGCAGCGCCCGGTAGAGCTGCACGTTGACCGCGACCTGCATCGCCACCACCGCGATCATCAGCGGCCACCAGAGCGGCTGGCCGGAGACGACCGAGAAGCCGTAGCCCAGGCCGAGGAAGATCATCACCCGGCCGGCATCGTCGACCACCGTGTCGAACCACTCGCCGGCGCGACTCGTCTGGAACTTCAGCCGGGCCAGCTCGCCGTCGGTGCCGTCGAGCATCGACACCAGCTGCCACAGCACGGCGGCCGCTCCGAGCATCCAGGCCCGTCCGGGCTCGGCCAGCGCGGCCACCACGGCCGCCAGGATGCTGAGCAGCAGCGTGACCGTCGTGACGTGGTTCGGCCGGACCCCCGTGCCCATCACCAGTCGCGTCACGAACAGGCTGAAGTGCCGGTTGACGTGCCGCGCCACGACCCCGTCGACCTCCGGCTTGCGCAACGCCTCGAGCAGCAGCCGGTTCGCCCGGCGACGGTCCGCGCGGCTCCGCAGCACTTGCCACCAGCAGCCGGACGCGTCCAGGACCCGTACGCCGCCGACCCGGGCCAGCCGCCCGAGCGCCTCGCCCAGGTCCGCCGGTGCCTCGGGCTCGAGGAACAGATCGAGCACGTCGAACAGCACCGTGTCGCACGCCGCCAGACCGATCCAGGTCGCCGCTCGCCCGTCCGACGACACGCCCGTGACCCGTCCGTCCGGCGCCACGTCCAGACCGAGGCCGGCATCCGACGGCCGCCCCTCCGAACGGTCTGCCGCCACGGTGACGCCGCGGATCGGCGCCTCGACCAGGCGGCGCACCACGGCCGGCGCGAACACCCGGTCGCCCGAAACCAGCAGGAAGTCCTGATGCACGAACGACCGCGCCGCGCGCACCGCGTCTCCCTCGCTGCGCGCCTCGGGCGCCGCCACCCACTCGACGTCCAACTCGCGGATCGCCGGGTCTTCGGCCAACGCCGCGCGAATCGCCGCGTCGTGACGCCCCGTGACCACCACGAACCGGCTCAGACCCTGCCGGTGCAGCGTCAGGAGGATCCGCTTGACGTTCGGAACCCCACCCGTACGAAGCAGCGCGAGCGGCCTACCTTCGAGATCATGATGTGCGGTAACGAGGACTTGCATCTTGGCCGGCGTCGCTAGCAACAAACGATCCGACCCGAACCGCCGATCACCTCGCAGACCTGGATTCAAGTAAAGACCTGATTGTATTGATCAATCATACTCTCCGACGTGCGTTGGCCCACCTGCCGAGGGCGTGCCCCACCTGAGGTGTGGCGGGGTGGGGTGTTGCTGTGGTTCACAGTGTGATCGGGGGGCACTCCTCCCCACATCTGCCGGCGGTCCGGTCGCACGAACCGTACGGAGCCTGGCGGCCTAGCGCGGCTCCGTGTGCCGTCCCGGGTCGGTCGGGGTCTCCGATCCGGAATCGGCGCGGGAGGACACCGCGTCGCCGGGACCGGTCCCCGGTCCTCCGGCGGTCGAACGGGACGTCCGTTCCTCGGCGAACCCGTCGTGAGGGGGTGGTCGGCGGGCCAGCAGTTGGCGGGCGAGCGACCAGGGGGCGTAGGCCAGTCCGCGGGCGAATTCGAGGGTCCGGCTGGCGTCCCGCCCGCCCGCGAGATGCGCGCCGGCGATGCCGCCGAGCAGCGCGAAGTAGGGGACGAAGACGCCGGCCAGTCCGTAGATGCGTCCGGGATACTCGCGGCCGACGACCCAGAGGAAGTAGCGGGCGAGGGTGTCCACACGCTTCGTGGTGCTGCCGCTGAACCGCGCGTCGAGGCCTCCCGGCACGTCCTTGCGGATCTCCATCTTCGCTTCGGGGTCGTAGACCAGGTACCACTCCCTCGGCTTGCGTTTGCCCAGGCGCAGGAACAGGGAATGCTCGTCGTGGTAGTCGAGGAACTCGTCCCACCCGCCGCCGAGCAGTGCGGCGGAGCGGCGGATCGAGGCGTTGCCGCCCATCAAGTAGTCGATGCCGACCTTGCGCCGGTCGTCGTAGGCGAAGCAGTACGGTTCCTTGAACGGCCCGTGCGACAGCAGCAGGTGGAAGCGGAACCTCTGCAGCAGGCTCCCTTCGGGCGTCCGGTGCTCGGCCGGGAAGACGTGGAATCCGTTGACGCCGACGCAGTCCGGGTCCTCGAAGTTGCGCAGGTGACAGGCGAGCCAGTCGCGGCCCAGCGGCAGGTCGTCATCATCGATGAAGACCAGGATCTCGCCCCGGGCCCGCCGGATCCCCTCGTTGGCGGCCGCGGGACACCCCCGGGGCGGCGTGTGGAAGATCCGCAACCGCGAGTCGTCCACCGCGGCGAGCATCGCGCGCTGCGCGGGGTCCACCGTCGAATCGATGACCACGATCTCGAAGTCCTGCACCGTCTGCTCGCGCAGCCGCTCCAGCAGTTGCAGCAGCCACGGCACCCGATCCTTGGAGCGGATGATCACCGACACGGGCGGTCGGCGGCGGTCGTTCGGCCCTGCGGGATTCGTCATGCGAGCCCTCCGGACGGGAAACCGGGTGGGAGGCGGCGTGTCGATGATTCATCCCGGAACGCTGTTCCGCCAGCCTCGAGCCGAAGCCTGTCTCGGTCCTCCCGCCTCGTCAAGTCGGGCGTCCACCCCCGACCGGGTCCCGCTTGCCACCCGGTCGAATGCGGGGCAAGGTTGCGGGCGAGTCCGGGGCCGGGCGATGCCGGCTCCCGTGCGGTCGTGAGGGAGGTCGCAGGACGATGATGCGCGGTGCGGCGGCGAGCGTGGTGCTGGTGTTCTGGACGGCCTCGGCGGCGGCCCAGCCGCACCACTCCTGGGACAAGATGACCACCACCAACGGCTACGGCGCGGCGACCTACGACCTCGCGGCCCGCCGCCTCGACTCGTTCGTCGAGCACCTCTACAAGTTCCCGACTGAGGATGTGGCCGCCACGCAGACCCGCGACTTCCTCTACGACAGCTACTTCGGCGTCCGGGTCGGCACCGAGGCGACGTGGCTGACCGAGGTGCCGATCGACGAGGCCGACTACGTCGTCGGCACGAACGTGATGCGCGTCGTGCAGCGCTGGCGCGGCCTGACGCTCGAGCAGCACTTCTTCGCCCCCTGGGGCCACGCGGGCCCGGCCCTGGCGATGACGATTCGCGTCCACAACGAGGGCTCGACGGCGTCGGGAGCGGTGTCGCTGTTCGCGATCCACAACCTGCACCTCGGGAGCGGCCGGCCGGAGACCGGGACCGACGGCGAGCGGATCGTCTGGGACGCGACCGACGGTTCGTTCGCCGAGACCGGCCCGAGCGGTGCGGCGTTCGTCTACCGACCGCTCGGCACCCCCTCGCGCCACGCCTGCTCGCCGAACAACCCGTGGTCGGCGGTCAACGCGGGCGCGGACCTCGTGGACACCGCCGACTCGGGCGTCCTGGACGACGCCGTCGCCGGATTCCAGCTCGACCTGGGGCCGCTGTCGGCGGGCGCGTCGCAGGAGTGGGGAGCGATCATCGGCTTCGACGCGGGCGGGGACGCCGCGGCGGCCCGAACGCGGCTGCGCGACTGGGTGACCGGGCGCGATGCGGAGACGGTGCTCGCGGACGAGCTGGCCGCCTGGGAGACCTGGCACGCGACGCCGCCCGCCGGGTTGTCGGCGGAGGAGACCGCGGTCTGGCGGCAGTCGGCGGCCGTGCTGCGGATGGCCCAGGTGCGCGAGCCGGCCCCCGCCGGCGGGCAGATCCTCGCCTCGCTCCCGCCCGGACAGTGGAACATCACCTGGCTCCGCGACATGGCCTACGCGCTCGTGGGGCTGATCCGCAGCGGGCACCTCGACGAGGCCCGCGACGGCTTCGTCTTCCTGCTCGAGGGCGACACCGGGGCGTACGAGTCGTACGTCGGGCGGCCGCACCGGCTGAGCATCACGCGCTACTTCGGCAACGGGGTCGAGGAGAGCGACTGGAACGAGGACGGCCCGAACATCGAGTTCGACGGCTTCGGGCTGTTCCTCTGGGCCCTGGGCGAGTACGTCGCCGCGGGCGGCGACGGTTTCTGGGAGTCCTACTGGTCGGCGATCCAGGTCGAGATCGTCGAGGTGCTCCTCTCGTTGCGCGACCCGTCCACCGGCTTGATCGTCGCCGATTCCTCGATCTGGGAGGTCCACTGGAACGGCCGCCAGAAGCGCTACGCCTACACTTCGCTCGCCGCGGCCCGCGGTCTGTGCGAGGCCTCGAAGCTGGCCCGCCGTCGGGGCGAGACCGCGGTGGCGGACGCGTGGGAGGAGGAGTCGCTCGGGATCCGCGATGCGGTGCTCGTGCACCTCGTGGCGCCCGATTCCGCTTTGGCCCAGAGCTACGAGGAGCTGGCGTCCGGGTCGGGCTACCGCGACGCCGCGGTGGTCGAGGCCCTGAACTGGGGCCTCGTGCGGCCGGGCAGTCCCGTCGGCCTGGCGACGCTCGACAGCTTCGGCACCTGGCTCACCCCGCCTTCGGGCCGCGGCTTCTTCCGCAACGACGACGGCGGCTGGTACGACTCGCAGGAATGGGTCGTGATCGACCTGCGCTCGGCCATCGCCTTCCGCCAGGCCGGGCGCACCGCCGAGGCGGCCGAGCTGCTGGCCTGGATCACCGGCCAGGCCGTGCTCAACCAGCACCTGATCGCCGAGCTGCACGAGGCCACCTCTTCGGACTACGAGGGTGCCGTGCCGATGGTCGGATTCGGCGCGGGGGCCTACGTCACGGCGCTCGCGGAGCGCGCGGCGGCCGCCGAGCCGACGCCGTGCTGCGGCGACTGGCCGCTCGAGCCGGGCGCGGACGCGGACGCCGACGGTGATGCGGACGCCGACGGTGATGCGGACGCCGACGCGGACGCGGACGCCGACGGTGATGCGGACGCGGACGCCGACGTCGGTCCGGACGGCGGCGGAGACGACGGCGGCGGCGGCTGCGGGTGCGCCGCGGCGGGCCGTCCGATCTCGGGGCTTGCTTCCGGCCTCGCGCTGGGGATGATCGCGGCGTGCGCGCGACGACGCAGGAGGGCTCGATGAGACGGACGTTCGCGGTCGGCCTGGCGGTCCTGGTGCTGGTGGGGTGCGTGGATCCCGAGGCGGTGCGCGACCGCTCGTTCATCACGCCGATCCAGATCGCGGACTGGCGCGACGAGGTGATCTACCAGATCCTGGTCGACCGCTTCGCCAACGGCGACCCGAACAACGACTTCGGCGTCAACCGCAACGCGATGGGCAGCTACCACGGCGGCGACTGGCAGGGAATCATCGACCGCCTGGACTACCTGGAGGAGCTGGGGGTCACCGCGCTGTGGATCAGCCCGGTGGTCCAGAACATCGAAACCGACGCCGGGTTCGACTCGTACCACGGCTACTGGACCCAGGATTTCGGGCACGTCAACCAGCACTTCGGCGACGAGGCGAAGCTGCGGGAGCTGGTCGACGCCTGCCACCGGCGCGGGATGAAGGTGATCCTCGACATCGTCACCAACCACATCGGCCAGCTGTTCTTCTACGACATCAACGGCAACGGACTGGCGGACGACTTCCTGATCGGCGGCGGCGGCACCGCCTACGGCTCCTCGAACACCGATTTCTACGCCGGCGGCATCACCCGCACCTCGGAGTGGGACCCGGACTACGACAGCCGCGGGATCCAGGCCTTCACGTCGCTCGGCGAGTCGGGTCCGGCGCCCATCGTCTGGGTCTACGACGCGGCGATCAATCGCGTGCCCCCCGAGCCGCCCGAGTTCCGCAACCCGGCCTGGTACAACCGGCGCGGTCGCGTCACGGTCTGGCGCTACGAGCGGGAGGCGTGCTGCTTCATCCAGGGGCTGGTCGGCGATGCCTGCAGCAGCTGGTCCGGCGACTGGTGGGGCACGCCGGCCTGCCGCGACTACCTGCGCCAGCAGGAGCTGCGCGGCGACTTCCCCGGCGGCCTCAAGGACCTCGACACGACCCGCCAGGACGTGCGCGACGCCCTGTTCGCCGCCTTCGCCCACTGGATCAGCGTGGCCGACTTCGACGGCTTCCGCATCGACACGCTCAAGCACGTCGAGCACGAGTTCTGGCAGGACTTCTGTCCGCGGATCCGCCGGCACGCCGCCGCGCTCGGCAAGCGCAACTTCCTCCAGTTCGGCGAGGCGTTCGACGGCCACGACGACCTGCTGGCGAGCTACGTCGGCGACGGCCAGGTCGACTCGGTGTTCTACTTCTCGCAGAAGTACCGGGTGTTCGAGGGGGTGTTTCTCAACGGGCAGCCGACGACCGAGATCGAGCGGCTGTTCCGCGATCGGCTCGGCGACCCCGCCGACCCGGCCCACGTGCCGCTGTACACCGACGTGCCGAACGAGGGCGGTCCGGTGGACGAGGCCGGCAACCCGGTCAGCCCGCGGCGCCTGCTGGTCAACTTCCTCGACAACCACGACGTCGGCCGCTTCCGCTACCTGTCGAACGACGCCCGCGTGCACCACAACGCGCTGTTCTTCCTGCTGACCGAGGACGGCATCCCCTGCATCTACTACGGCACCGAGCAGGGGTTCCGCGGCGGCAACGACCCGGCCAACCGCGAGGACCTGTGGCTGTCCGGCTACGACCGGACCCATCCGACCTACCGCACGATCCGCACGCTCAACCTGCTGCGCCGGCGGCTCGCCCCGCTGCGCCGCGGCGACCTGCGGATCGTCTGGGCCTCCGCCACCCCCGCCGACGGCGGCACCGACGACGCCGGGATCTTCGCCTTCGAGCGGACCCACGCCGGCGAGACGGTGCTGGTCGTCGTCAACACCTCGAACGAGGCCACCTCCCGCCCCTACGGCGGCGCCGCCGGCATGCGCACCTCGTTCCCCGCCGGCACCGCCCTGGTCAACCTCTACTGCCAGGAGGACGCCGGCGGCGGCTGGGGGGCCCACGAGTGCTCCGCGGCCGAGCGGCAGCGTTTCGTCGTCGGCACCGACGGCGAGCTCGGCGCCGAGCTGCGCGTCCCGCCCCGCACCGGGATGATCCTGGTCCGCGAGTAGGACCTTCAGGGCGTCGCCGCGGGCTCTTCCGCCGCCGTCGCGACCGGCCGCGCCGGCGGCGGCGCCGCCGGCAGGGCGGTGTCCAGCACCAGGTAGCGGTCCTGCAGCACCACGTGCAGCCGGGTCCCGCTCGCCGCGAGGTGCCGGACCTGGGCCGAGCCGTCGCCGAGCGGCAGGCGGACGAAGCGCTCGACCGTCGGGGTCCCCTCGCCGACCACGAGCCGCGCCGCCTCCAACGCGTGCCCGCCGGCGAGCCCGCCCTGCTCGAGACGGTGCTCCAGTACCGTCCAGACCACCCACGGCGTCCCGTCGCCCGTGGCGGCCAGCCGGAAGTCCGACGGCTGCTCGCCCCGCACCGTGCAGCGCTGGTACGCGTCCGGCTGCTGCCAGCCGGCCGCGGTGCAGCCGGAGGCGATCGCGGGCGCCATCACCGTCGCCTTGCGGTCCGTCGCCTCCGCGCCGGCGCGCGCGACGAACAGCGCCGGCAGCGCGCCGACGTACTGGCCGAGCTGCGACCAGAAGGCCGTGTCCTCGGGCGAGGCGGTGATCGGCTCGAGCCAGGCGACGAGCGTCGCGGTCGGCGTGTCGAGCACCAGCGGCGCGAGCGCCGTGGAGGGGAGGGTGGTGTCGAGGCCGGGCAGGACCCGCGTCCCCGTCCCGTCGTCGCAGGCGGCGTGGGGCGCCCCGCGGAGGCGGTACTGCGTCAGCGGCGTCCAGCAGTCCGCGCGCACCGGCTCGACGACCCAGTCCCCGCCCCGCCGGACGACGTGCGTCACGTTCGCCCCGTCGAGGAAGAAGGCCCAGGCCGCGTCGTCGCCGTCGGCCCCCGCGCGCAGCACCCGCGCGGACGGCGAGAGCCCGGCGATCGTCTCCAGTGTCCCGAGGCCGCGGACCACGCCCCCGTCCAGCACCACCCGCCAGCGGCCGCCGCGCCAGGGGAGCAACGCCACGCCGCCGCCGGCGCCGGGACCCAGGGAACGAGCCGTGGTTCCGTCCACGCCCGCGTGCACCAGCAGCCGCTCCGACCCGGTGGAGACCACCAGCTCCGCGTCGTCGGGACCGGTGGGCAGCAGCGCCTCGATCGTCCCGCACAGCTGCAGCGCCCGCACCACCGGGCACGGCTCCCCCTCGGCGAACGCCGCGAACGCCGTCGCGGCGCACTCCGCTCCGGCCGCGC
>CAZMRP010000095.1:0-11126 GCA_964568275.1 uncultured Myxococcales bacterium | reverse complement strand
CCCCCACCGGGTCGGCGAGCGCCTCGGCGCACGCCGCCGCCGGGTCGGCCGCCGCCGGCAACGTACGCGGCTTGAGCTGCCCCAGCACCCGCCAGCGGTCCGGCAGCGGCACGGTCAGCGTGCGCCCGGCCCACGGCAGGTCGATCGGTTGCGTCACGGCGCGCCTCCCGCCGGCAGGCAGGCGCCGGGGTTCCCCAGCACCACGAACACCTGGAACTCGCGCCCCGTCTGCTCCGACGGGTCGATCGCCGTCGGGTTGCCCACCGGCTGCGCCGGCGCCAGCCCGGTCATCGGCAACGCCGGCGGCGTCCCGTCGTACGTCCCCGACAGCACCGGGCCGGCGAACCAGTCCTGCGCGTTGCGCACCTCGAACGCGTCGCCCGCCTCCAGCACCCCGGACAGGTCCACGGTCACCGCGTCGGCCAGCGCCCAGTTGTAGACCACCACGTGGGCCCGCTTCGGCTCCCAGCGGTTGGGTCGCACGAACACCCGCGCCTCCGCCGGTCGCGTCGCCGCGTACTCGTTGTCCGGGTACGCCGCGGTGTCGACCCCGGACACCGCGCCGTGGAACGCGTTGCCGGTCATCGCGATCGAGTTCCACGCCCGGGCGAACTCGGTCCGCCCGACGAAGTAGTTGTCCGTCAGCACCACGTCCTCGTTCGGCTCGTAGCCGTAGCCCAGCCGCACCGACCGCTCGTCGGGCCCCGGGGCCCAGCCGAGGTTCCCGCGCAGCGCGATGCGCGCCGCCGGCTGCAGCCCGCCGATCAGGCAGTTGTCCTTCTCCGTGCCGGTCCCGGCTGCCGCGACGCCGTTGCCGAACCATACGTTGCCCGCGAACTCGAACCCCTGGATCGAGCCGCCCTCGGTGTAGACGTGCACGCCGAAGCTGTAGTTGTTGAAGATCAGGTTGTCCTCGACCCGCTTCGTCCCCTCCAGGTTCTGCGCGTAGAACCCGTGCCCGTGCGCCCGGTCGTCGTCGTCGTAGCCGTTGTTGTAGATCAGGCAGCCGTAGACCTCGAGGTCGACCGCCGGCGTCCAGAAGCCGCAGTTGCCGCCGTCGTGGATCAGCAGGTTCACCAGCTTGAGCTGCGGGCCGAAGACGTCGAGCGGCGCCGGCCGGTCGCCCACGCGGTCGGTCCGCGAGTTCGTCAGCTCCAGGCCCCAGTACACCGCCCACTCGCCGTTCACCGCGAACGTCGTCTCGTCCGACGACGCGCCGTCCAGCGTCGCCCAGTCGCCCGGCCAGACCCGGACGGTGATCGGTGCGCCCTCCGCGCCGGCCAGCCGCGCGTCGAAGGCCCCCGCGTAGACGCCGCCGTGGACCCAGATCGTGTCGCCGGGACCCACCGCCGCCGGATGGGCGAGGGCGGTGGCGAGGTCCCACGGCGCGGCGAGCGTGCCGTCGCCGCCGGGCGTCCCGTCGACCGTCACGTGGAAGCCGTGGTCCGGACCGCCGTCCGGCGTGCAGTCGCCGACCGCTCCGTCGTCGCCGCCGTCCTCCGGCGGCGTGCCGTCGGCGTCCGCATCGGCATCGGCATCGGTATCGGGCGGCGGGACGTGGTCCTCGACGTCCCCCGCGCCGCCGTCGTCGGCGACGGAATCGTCCCCGCCGCAGGCCGGCCACACCGCGCACAGGACCAGCGCCTGCACCACCGCCGCGCTCCACCCCGTCGCCGCCACGTTCGCGCCGCCGCTTCGTCGCTGCGTCATGCTGCTCCTCACGGGACCGGCGGCGCCGGAAGGCACGGGTTCTCGGAGCACCCCTGGTGCAGCGTGAACTCCACCGCCGGCACCGGCGCCGTCCCGATCGCCACCACCCCGTCGCAGGTCCGCGCCCAACGGTCCATGCACTCCGCCGTTCCCCCGCCGAACATCGGCACCGGGATCGCCTCGCCCGCCCCGGGGTCGCCCTGCGGCCCGAGGAAGTCGTGCTTGTCGACGGTCACCAGGCAGTAGTCCCCGGGCGCCGCCGCGAACGAGAACCGCCCCTCGGCGTCCGTCGCCACCCGCGTCGTCACCGGCTGCCGCGGGTCGTGGACCGTCCCCGGCCGCACCACGAGCTGCCAGCCGTCGCGCGGCACCGGCCGCGCCAGCTCCTCCAGCAACTCGTCCGGCGGCCGGGCGCCGCCGCAGTACGAGCGGGTCCACCAGACGCGGCCGCAACCGACCCCGGCCGGACAGGTGTCCCCGGTCACGACGACCGTTTCCCGCCCGGGACCGTCGCCGGTCCCCGCGTCCTGCACCGACTCTTCGGTCGACGTCGCCCCGTCCGGCTCCTCCGCCGCGCCGGTCTCCGATTCCGCCGTCCCGCCGCCGTCCGGCGCGCCCCCGCGCCAGCCGCCCGTATAGGTGCCCACGTCGGCCCGCTCGTACGTCCGGTGCACGCCGTCGCCCGGCGGCGGCGTCGGCGAGCAGGTCGCGACCAGCCACAGCGCTCCCGCGAGGATCCCGCCGCGCCGCATCCGTCTCCTTCGCATCGTCCCTGCTCCCCGTCCCCCGATCCGCCGCGTCAGTCGCAGATGTCGTAGCAGCAGACGCGCCCCGCCTCGCAGGTCAGCGTCGTGTCGTCCGGAGTGGCCCAGCACCCCGTGCACCGCTCGCCCTCCACGCAGTTGGTGTAGCCCGACGCCGAGCAGCTGCTCGTCGGCGCCGGGACGCAGCACCAGCCGCCGCCCGGACAGTCCTCGTGGGCCTCCGTCGGAGCCGGCTCGGTCCCCGCCGGACAGATCACCCAGCGCCACTCGGTGCAACTCCCGCCCCGCGCCTCGCACAACGGATACAACCCCGTCTCCACGGGGACGTCGACCGGGATGTCGACCGGGACGTCGACCGGGACGTCCGTCGGGACGTCGGGCAGGACCGTGTCGGGCTCGACGTCGGGCGGCACGTCCGGAGAAACGTCGGACCCGTCCGGCTCCGCGTCGGTCGCGGCGTCGCAGTAGTGCCCGCCCATGCAGTTCCAGGAGCCGTCGCTGCACTCGCAGTACATCGTGTCGCAGCCCGGAATCGGGTACTCGCAGACCTGCCCGGGCGACGTGCAGGGGTTGCCGGGCGGCGGTGCCCCCGGACAGTCCGTCCCGCCGTCGTCGGCCCCGATGTCTTCCGCGTCGCCGTCCGTGCCCCCCTCGGTCGACTCGGACGTCTCGCCCGTGTCGGCCGGATTCGAGGTGTCGTCCCCGCCGCAGGCGAGGGGCGCGGCCGCGGCGACCAGCAGCACGGAAACCAGCCAGCATCCCCGCATGTTGCCCTCCATTGTCTCCTCGAACCTCGAGGCCGACCTGGTGCTCGACGTCGAACTGTACCACAGGCGCCGCGATCCGGGAGGGGCCGCCCTGCGATGGAGCGGCCGGACCCGCCGCCGGGGCCGGGAGGGCCCGGCGGCGGCGTCGGGGGAGGTGGACTCGGCTGCCGGTTCGCGCCGGCCAGGCCGGGTCCCCCACTCGCCCGTTGTGGCCCGCATCGGACCGTGGTGCAATGGGATGGTGGTACCGCCTCCCGACGACCAGCCGTTCCGCAGGTTGTTCGATGCCACGCCGCTGGGGATCCTGGTCTACGAGCTGCGCGCCGGCCGGCTGGTGCTCGTCGACCGCAACCCCGCCGCCGACCTGATCCTCGGCGTGGACAACTCCCGCGTGCTCGGGCTGCCCATCGAGGATGCGTTCCCGCCGCTGGCCGCCACCGAGATCCCCGAGCGCTATCGGGAGGCGGCGGAGCACGGTCGGCCCTGGCACTCGGAGCAGGTCGACTACGTCCACGACGAGATCCGCGGTGCGTTCGAGGTGACCGCGTTCCAGGTCTCCCCGGGGACCGTCGCGGTGCTGTTCTCCGACATCAGCGAGCGCCGACGCGCCCAGCGCGAGCTGCACGAGCGGGCCGAGCAGCTGCGCTTCCTCAGCGAGAACCTCGCGCAGGGGATGGTCTACGAGATCGACAGCAGCAGCGACGGGAAGTCGCGCCGCTTCGCCTATCTCAGTCCGGCCGTGGAGCGTCTGCACGGGCTGACCGTGGAACAGGTCACGGCGGACCCGGCGCTGCTGTACTCGCAGGTCGTCGAGACCGTCCCCGGCCAGGTCGCCGAGTGCGAGGCGCGGGCCTTCGCCGCCCGGTCCCGGCTCGACCTCGAGGTCCAGGTCCGGCTCCCGTCGGGCGAGCTGCGCTGGCGGCACTTCATCTCCACCCCGCGGGAGCTGCCCGACGGACGCGTGATCTGGGACGGCATCGAGCTGGACATCACCGACCAGAAACGCGCCGCCGAGGAGCGCGAGGCGCTCCAGGCCCAGCTGGCCCAGGCCCAGAAGATGGAGCTGGTGGGCCGGCTGGCCGGCGGCGTGGCCCACGACATCAACAACATCCTGCAGGTCGTCCTCGGCATCGCCGGCCTGGCCCGCGAGGGCAACCGCACCGTCGCCGATCTCGTGCGCGACATGGACGAGATCGCCGCCTCCGCCTGGCGCGCCGCCGACCTCAGCCGCCAGCTGCTCGCCTTCGCCCGCCGCCAGCCCGCCCAGCCCCGCGTCCTCGATCTCAACGCCCGCGTCGTCGAGCTGCTCCGCCTGCTCCAACGCTCCGTGGGCGAGAACATCGAGCTGCGCTGGCTCCCCGGGCCGGGCCTCTGGCCCGTCCGCGTCGACCCCTCGCAGCTCGACCAGATCCTCGTCAACCTCTGCGTCAACGCCCGCGACGCCATCGCCGGCACCGGCCGCATCACCATCGAGACCGCCAACGAGGAGGTCGACGAGCTCGCCCGCGCCGGCTGCCCAGGCCTCGTCCCCGGCGCGTACGTGACCCTGGCCGTCGAGGACGACGGCCAGGGGATGGAGCCCGAGGTGCTGGCGCGCGTGTTCGAGCCGTTCTTCACCACCAAGGTGATGGGCCGGGGCGCCGGCCTGGGCCTCGCCACCGTCTACGGCATCGTCAAGCAGAACGGCGGCTGGATCGGCGCGACCAGCGAGCCCGGTCGCGGCTCCACCTTCCGCATCCTCCTGCCGCGCGTGCCGCGCGCGAGCACCGCGCCCGCGGCCGGCACCGCGCGGGAAGCGCGCCGCGGCCGCGGCCAGACCGTGCTCGTCGTCGAGGACGACCCGGCCGTCCTGCGCCTCACCGCCCGCATGATCGAAGGGCTGGGCTACCGCGTGCTCCCCGCCGCGGGGCTCGCCGCCGCCGTGCAGCGGCTGGCCGAGCACGCCGGCCCCGTGGACCTCCTCGTCACCGACGTGGTGATGCCCGCGGCGAACGGGCGCGAGGTCGCCGAACGCCTGCGCACGATCCAGCCGGACCTGCCCTGCCTGTTCGTCTCCGGCTACGACGCCGACGTCGTCTCGCGCCGCGGCCTGCTCGACGAAGGGGTCCGCCTGCTGCACAAACCGTTCTCGACCTACGAGCTCGCCGTGCAGCTCGAGCGGCTGCTGCGGGACCGCACGTAGCGCGACCCCTCGTCAACGATACGGACTGCCCGGCACGTCCATCGCGCTCAGATCCAGGCCCCGGAAGGTCACGACCCGACCGTCCCAATCCGGGAACTCGTCCCCTGCGGCCGTGGAGGTCACCGAGGTCTGCGTCATTCGCAGGAACCGTCCCGCCGGCAGCCCCGCCCAGGTCTCGTCCTCTCCGCTCGACGCCAGCACCAGGCTCAGGTCGACCACCGACTCCGGCGTCAGCACCAGTTCCGTCGGGGGGCAATCGATCAGGTAGTACGGCGGCTCGGTCTCGACCTCCACCGCGTTCTTCGTGCAGGTCAGCTCCGGCAGCCGCACCCCGTCCACCGCGAGCCGCACCAGGTACTCGGTGCCCGGTGCGGGCGACGGCCCGGACGGCCCGCGGAACGCGGGCGCGCAGGCGAGGCTGCCGGCGAGAACGAAGGCGAAGGCTCGAGTCATCGTCATCGGCTCCTCCGGGCGACGAGCATACCGCGGCGCCCGGGGCCGTTCTACGGTCGGACGCCCGCATCGATCCGTGCCGCGCGCCTCCCGGCCGCCCGGCCGGAACTCCCGCTCCGGGGCCTCGCCTCTTGACGCCCCGCCCGCACTCCCGTACCTCTCGGGACCATGGGGCGGCTCGCCGCGCGCAAGGACCGGGTGCTCGAGGCCGCCACCCCGGCGATGGTGTGGGGCACCCTGCAGGCGATGGCGCTCGCCTGCCGGACCTTGCCGCTGTCGTTCGACGAGCCGGAGCGTTGCGCGGAGCCGTTCCGCCGCGCGGGGCTCGAGGTGACGACGTGAGGAGGCGCGGATGAACGACGCGGCTCGGCTGGGAGTGCCCCGGCCGCTGCTGGCCCGCTGGCTGGCGCCCGCCGGTGCCCCCGCGGGACGTCGCGTGGCCCGCGCGGGAGCCGAGGTGCTCGCCGTGCCCGGCCGCTACTGCGTGACCTACCTGCTGGCGGCGCCGGAGGGGCTCGGCGTGGTCGACGTCGGCTCGCAGGCCGACGTGCCGCTGGTCCTGGAGGCGATCGAGTGGCTCGGGCGGAAGCCCGAAGACGTGCGCTGGGTCATGCCGTCCCACCTCCACTTCGACCACATCATGGGGGTCGATGCGCTGGCGCGGCGACTCGGCGCGCCGCTCGCGCTCAACACCGTCGGACACGCCACGGTGACCGGCGGGCGCCCGCCGCGCTTCCCGGCCTGGCCGTACCTGTGGCGCGCCGTGCCGACCTGGCCGCTGCAGGGGCTGCCGCTCCTCCCGGCGGAGGACTGGCGCGAGGGGCTCGACTTCGGCTTCCCCTGGGGCCGCAACCGCTTCCGCGCCCCGCTCCTGCCGCCCCTCGCCCACGGCGCGGAGCTGCCCGGGTTCCCCGGCTGGCGGCTGTGGGACGGACCGGGCCACGCCGACGACGCCGTGCTGCTGCACCACGCGGACGCCGGGTTCCTCGTCTGCGGCGACACCGTGCGCAACTACTTCGGCGGCGAGTGGAACCCGCTGCTGTGCGACCGCATCGACTACCGGCTGACCCAGGCGCTGATCCGGTCGCTGCCGGTGTCGACGATCTTCCCGGGCCACGGCCCGCCGGTCGAGGGCCCCGACGTCGTCGCCCGGCTGCGGCGGCTGCCGCCCTGGATGCCGTAGCAGACGTCGCGGGCGGAACGCCCGCCGGACGGAGGACGCCCGATCGATGAGAGTGGCCCTCAAGCTGACGCTGGCGCTGATCGTGGGCATCGCCGTGGTCCAGGCCGTCTCCGGCTGGCTGCGGGTCCAACGCGAACGCGAGCTGTTCGAAGAGGACATGCGGCGCGACCACCGCGTGCTGGGCAAGGCCCTGGCCGTCACCGCCGCGCGGGTCTGGAGCCACCAGGGTCGCCAGCCGGCGCTCGAAATGGTGGAGGACGCCAACGTCCAGCACAGCCACATCGACATCTCGTGGGCGTCGCTCGAGACGCCGGAGCCCGGCGAGCCGCCGGCGGCCGAGCTGCGGTCGGCGGCGCGGGTCGGTCGCGAGCTGACCGAGGTCCGCCGGAACGAAGCGGGCGAGAACCGGCTGCACACCGTCGTGCCCGTGCTCGTGGAGCACGAACTGGTCGGGGCGGTGCACCTGTCCGAGTCGCTGGTTCCGCGGCGCGAGTACGTGCGCACCAGCATCGTGCGGGCCGCGACGGCTGCCGCGCTGAGCGTGGCCGTCAGCGCCGGGCTGGTGCTGGCGCTCGGGCTGTGGCTCGTCGGCCGGCCGATCCGGGGCCTGGTCGACCAGGCGCGCAGCATCGGCACCGGCGACCTGTCGCGACGCAGCGGAGCCCGCCAGCGCGACGAGCTCGGCATGCTCGGCCGGGAGCTGGACGCGATGAGCGACCGGCTGGTCGCGGCGCGCGACCGGGTGGCCGCCGAGACCGCGAGCCGGATCGAGGCGCTGGAACAGCTTCGGCACGCCGAGCGGCTGACCACGGTCGGCAAGCTCGCCGCGGGCGTGGCCCACGAGCTGGGCACCCCGCTCAACGTCGTGCTCGGTCGCGCCCGGATGATCGCCTCGGGCGAGGTCGCCGGCGATGCCGCCCGCGACAACGCCCGCGTGGTGGCGGAACAGGCCGAGCGGATGGCGCGGACGATCCGGCAGCTGCTCGACTTCGCGCGCTATCGCGCCCCGCAGCGCGCCGCCACCGAGCTGGCGCCGCTGATCGAGCAGGTGCGGCTGCTGCTGTCCCCGCTGGCCCGCAAGAAGGGCGTCACCCTGCGCCTCGAGGACTGCGCCGGGCCGTGCCGGGCGGACGTCGATGCGGCGCAGTTCCAGCAGGCGTTGACCAACGTCGTGGTCAACGGCGTCCAGTCGATGACCGAGGGCGGGGAGCTGACCGTCACGCTGTCCCGGGCGGCGAAGCGACCCCCCGATGCGCCCGAGGCGCCCCTGCGGCAGCACGTCTGCGTGGCGGTCCGCGACCAGGGCCCCGGCATCCCGCCGGACGTCCTGCCGCGCATCTTCGACCCGTTCTTCACCACCAAGGAGGTCGGAGAGGGCACCGGCCTCGGCCTCTCCGTGGCCTACGGCATCGTGCGCGAGCACCACGGCTGGATCGACGTCGACAGCCGGCCGGGGCACGGGACGGTCTTCTCGCTCTGGCTGCCCGGGGAGGCGACGTGATGGGCGGACGGATCCTGCTCGTGGACGACGACCGCGCCCTCTGCGAACTGCTCGCCGAGGGGCTCGGCCGGCGAGGCTGGTCGGCCGAGTTCCGCCAGTCCGGCGAGGCCGGGCTGGCCGCCTTGGCCGCCGAGGAGTTCGACGTCGTCGTCACCGACCTCGCGATGCCCGGCATCGGCGGACTGGCGTTCTGCGAGCGCGCCGCGGCCAACCGGCCCGACGTGCCCGTGATCGTGCTCACCGCCTACGGCAGCCTCGAGACCGCCGTCGCGGCGATCCGCGCCGGCGCCCACGACTTCATCGGCAAGCCCGTCGAGCTCGACGACCTGGCCCTGACCGTCGAGCGCGCGGCCCAGCACCGCGCGCTGCGCGACGAGGTGCGCCGCCTCCGCCGCGCCCTGGACGACAGCCGCGGCTACGAGGAGCTGCTCGGCGAAAGCGCCCCGATGCGCGAGGTCTACGCGCTGCTCGACCGCGTCGCCGACACCGAAACCTCCGTGCTGATCAGCGGCGAGAGCGGCACCGGCAAGGAACTCGTCGCGCGCGCCCTCCACCAACGCAGCCGCCGCCGCGCCGGACCGTTCGTCGCCGTCAGCTGCGCCGCCATCCCCGAGACGCTGCTCGAGAGCCAGCTGTTCGGCCACAGCAAGGGGGCCTTCACCGACGCCCGTGCCGACCACCCCGGGCTGTTCGTCCAGGCCCACGGCGGCACCCTGTTCCTCGACGAGGTGGGCGAGCTGCCCGTCGGCCTCCAGCCCAAGCTGCTGCGCGCCCTCCAGGAACGCGTCGTCCGTCCCCTCGGCAGCTCCGTCGACGTGCCGTTCGACGTCCGCCTCGTCACCGCCACCAACCGCGACCTCGAGAGCATGGTCGAGGACCACACGTTCCGCGAGGACCTCTACTTCCGCATCCACGTCGTCCACGTCGCCGTCCCGCCGTTGCGCACCCGCGGCAGCGACATCCTGCTCCTGGCCCAGCGGTTCCTCGAGACCTACGCGACCCGCGCCGCCAAGCCGGTGCACGCCATCGCCCCCGCCGCGGCCGAGAAGCTGCTCGCCCACTCCTGGCCCGGCAACGTGCGCGAGCTGCAGAACTGCATCGAACGCGCCGTGGCGCTCGCCGCCTTCGACCGCCTCACCCCCGACGACCTTCCCGAGAAGGTCCGCAACTACCGCTCCTCGCACGTCGTCGTCGCCGGCCTCGACCCCGCCGAACTGCCGCCGCTGGAAGAGGTCGAGCGGCGCTACGTCCTGCGCGTCCTCGAGGCGACGGCCGGCAACCGCACCCTCGCCGCGCAGGTCCTCGGACTCGACCGCAAGACCCTCTACCGCAAGCTCCTGCGCTACGGCGCGCCGCCCGATTCGAAGGGCGGCGAAGGCTAGCACCCGCTCCGGGGCGGAACTCCCCGCGAGGCAGAATGCCCCGCGGTTTCCAGCGTGCCGCAACCGTCTGTGTTTGCACGGCTTTTCCTTGGGGGATGTTGCGGTCGCCGCGAACGAGGCAATCCTCCGCAGGGTCTCCCGGTCATCGCCCCCCGCAATTCCGAAGGCTTTGGCGATGGCACGCCGGGCGCAAAGGACCGCCGGCGCCGTCCCGGACGGACCTGTGTCGGCCGGCGGGATGGGGGATGGACGATGCCCCGGAGAGACCCGACTCCACAGCCCCCGACCCGGCCGCGACGGTCCTGCGCGAGGTCGCGATGACCGACGGCCTTCGGGTGCTGCTGGCCGAGGACGACGAGGAGCTGCGTCGCCTGCTGCGCGAGCTGCTCGGCCGAATCCACGCACGGGTCGTCGAGGCGGCCAGCGGCTCGGACCTGCTGCACTCTCTCGCCGCCGACGGTCCGTTCGATCTGGTGGTGACCGACATCCGCATGCCCCCGCCCGACGGGCTGCGGTCGCTGTCGCTGGCCCGGGCCGTCGGCATCGAGACTCCGTTCCTGGTGCTGACCGCCTTCGGCGACGGGGAGACCCGCGCCCGGGTGGCGGAGTTGGGCCGTTCGGAGCAGCTCGACAAGCCGTTCGACGGCGACGAGTTCCTGCGGCGCGTGCGGCGCCTCGTGCGCCTGCCCGCCGACACCTCGACGGAGCCCGGAAGACGCGCCGCGGGCTGACCGGCGGCGGAGGAAAGGTGGAGGGCATGCAACGGAACGTCAAACTCGCACTCGTGACCGCGCTCCTGGGCCTGGGACTCGCCGGCTGCGGCCCCGATTACCCGGAATGCGACGACGACGAGGACTGCAAGGAGGTCCACGCCGACGAGTGGTGCGTGAACAACCTGTGCGTGAAGTGCCGCAACGACGACGACTGCCTGGTCGGCCAGCAGTGCCGCGACGGCGCCTGCCGCGACATCCCCGGCTACTGCGACTCCGAGCGGCGCTGCCCGATGGGCCAGGTCTGCCGCGACAACCGCTGCTCGCCGTGCCGGAGCGACGACGAGTGCGGCCCCGGCATGGTGTGCCGGGACGGCACCTGCGCGGCCCTGCCGCAGTGCGACGCGATGCGGCCCTGTCCCGCCGGCGAGGAGTGCGTGAACGGCTACTGCCGCCCGATCCCGCCGCCGGCGG
>CAZMRP010000094.1:0-11221 GCA_964568275.1 uncultured Myxococcales bacterium | reverse complement strand
ATCCGGACCGTGCCGCCGCGCCCGCCCCCGGGCGGCGTCGGCGTCGGCGAGATGAGCGACGTCCGCCCACCGCCCACATCGATCCGCCCCGCGACCGTCACCGCTCCCGAGGCGAGCACGACCATCGGGCGCGAGCCCGTTCCGCGGATCGTGGTCCCGGCCGGAACGTCGAAGGTCGTGAAGCTCCACACCGCCAGCTCGGGGCCCCCCGCCTGCGCGAGCTGGTCGAACGGGACGCCGTCCACGGTGCCGACGCCCGGCTCGCGCAGCACCACGATCCGGCTCGCATCCAGCGCGCCGTGCACGCCGCCGGTGTCCGTGTCGAAGAGCACCTCCACGAAGCCGGCGCCGGAGAACGCGGTGGTCCCGGCCCACAGCCGCGAGGCGTCGTCCACGTTGCTCGGAACCAGCCGGCGGCACCGGCTCTCGTCCGCGTTGCATCCGAGCGGGCAGACGGTCTCGTCCCAGCCGCTGCCGTCCGCACGACAGACCCGCAGGACGTCGCCGAGACACCCGGCCGGCGCCGCCGGGTCGCAGATCGGTGCCGTGTCCTCCGCCGCATCCGCCTCCACGTCCGCCGCGTCCGCCTCCACGTCCGCCGCGTCCGCCGTGTCCCCGTCGTCCCGGAGCACCCCATCGTCGGCGCCCTCCGACGCGTCCGGAACGTCCCGGGCATCGATCACGTCCTCGAGCGTCTCGCCGCCGTCGAGATCCGCACCGTCACCGGCGCCGTCCGCGGCGGACCAGTCGTGACCGCAGGCGGCGAGCAGCAACAGCGCGAGCAGCCGTCCGGCAAGCCCCGGCGGCGGATGCGCCGCACGGGCGATGCCGCGACGGTCCGGTCGGCGACGATCGGTCTCGAGGGTGGGCATCCGCGTGCAGGCTCCTGCGGGCGGGCTTGTCCCGCCACCGGGACAGGCTACGCCAGAGGTGCCGCGACGTCCACACCGCGGGAGCACGGCGGCCGGCCACGCCTACTACAGCTCGATCGCCGTCACGTTGAGCGTGAAGGTCCCGGAGCCGGTCGAATAGGCGTCCTGGATGATGTAGTACGTGCCTGCGTCGAGGGTCAGCGAGCCGGTGCCGGTGGGCGAGGTCATGGTGGAGGGCAGGCAGGACGCGGACGTGCTGCCGCAGTCGTCGTCGCAGTCGATCTGGCTCGAGGCGACGTCGCAGGCGCTGCGCATGTACAGCGCGCCGTCGAAGCCCGTCGTGGAGGAGGTGACCGTCACGGCCGAGCGGACCGGAACCACCAGGCGGAACGCCATGTCGGGCCCGGTCCCGGAGACGCAGCTCACCGGCGTGAAGTCGGCCGGCCGCCCGGCCGTCGTGCCGCTGTAGGTGTAGGTGAACGTGCTGCTCGAGGTGTAGTCGACGTCGATCAGCGGCGCGCCGTCGCAGGCCGTGGTCGGCGGAACGAAGGTCGCGGTCAGCGAGTGCGCCGTCTCGACCGAGGTATCGACGAGCACCCAGTAGTCGCCGGCCGGGACGTTGCGCTGGAAGACGCTGGGGGCCGCCGCGCTGACGCAACGGACCGCGGTGCCGCCGCCGCAGGCGCCGGATCGCAGGTCGAGGTAGTTCGTCGGGGCCGCGCTGGTCAGCGCCAGGGTGACGTCCTGCGGCGTGGCGAGCGTGAAGCGGTAGACCGAGTCGACGTACGCCGCGGACGTGCCGCAGGACGGCACGTAGTCGTCCGAGCAGGCGACGGTGGTGCCGGTGAACGTCCCGCCCGCCGAGATATCGACGGCGGTGCTGCAGACGTCGCCGGGCGGCACCGGCGTCGGGGCGCCGATCGTCACCGTCAGCAGGAACTGGTTGCCCGGCGAGGTCGTCGGCCCGGAGACGATGATGTAGTAGGTGCCCGCGGCCAGGCTGCGCCGGGTGAACTGCGCCGGGTTGCCCGACCGGCAGCCGATCTCGGTCGTGCCGTCGTCGCAGGTCGTGCGCATCGCGGCGACGTAGGTCGCCGAGGCGCCCACCGGCGAGACGCTGACCGTCACGTCCTGGGGCGCGGTGGTGGTGAGGTAGTACACCACGTCGCTGAGCGTCGAGGTGGTCGAGCAGCTCGGCGGGTAGTCGCGGTAGGTGTCGACCATCGTGCCGACGAACATGCCGCCGCCGCTGACGTTGATCGCCCCCGTGCAGCGGTCGTTGGCCGGCGGGTAGATCGGCGGCTCGAGCCGCACGCTGAGCGTGAACGGGTTGGTCGAGTTGGCATCGACGGCGATGTAGTAGGTGCCGGCGTCGAGGAAGTTGCGGGTGATCGTCGCGGTGCTGCCCGAGGCGCAGGCCAGCTCGGTGGACACCTCGCCGCAGGTCGTCATCAGCGAGACGTAGGTGCTGTAGACCGTCGGCGACAGCGTCGCGGTGATCGTGATCTTGTGCGGCTCGGTCAACACCAGCCGGTAGAACACGTCGCGGTAGGTGTAGCTGCCCGAGCAGCCGGGGACGTAGTGGTTCGAGGTGTCGAGCAGCGTGCCGCTCACCGCGCCGGCCGACGGATCGATGTCGATCGCCCCGCTGCACACGTCGTTCGGCGGAATCGGGGTGGGCCCCGCCGTGGTGTAGGTGATGTCGAAGTCCGTGGCCGCGCTGGCCTGGACGACCACGTAGTAGGTCCCCGCCTCCAGGTGGTTGCTGCGCAGGGTGATCGAGGTGCCGCTGGCGCAGTGCAGCGAGCTGGTCGACACGCCGCAGCTCCGCTCCAGGTCCGCGTACAGCGTGCCGCCCCGCGAGGTGATCGTCACGATCACGTCGAGCACCGCGTCGATCTCGAGACCGAACACGACGTCGGCGGCGGTCGTCGAGTAGCTGCACGACATGCTGTAGTCGTGCAGCGTGCCGTTGGTGGAGGAGCTCACCGCAACCCCCTCCTCCAGCATCAGGACGCCCGCGCAGGTGTCGTTCTCCGGCCGGCACTCCGCGTCGGCGAAGTCGATGGCGCCGTCGCAGTCGTTGTCCCGGGCGTCGGTGCAGACCTCGGGAACCCCCGGATGGACCGAGGCGTCGCTGTCGTTGCAGTCGTCGCCGCCGCAACCGTAGTCCGAGGTCGTGTAGGTGTCGCCGTCGAGGTCGCGCGGGTCGTGCACGCAGCCGCCGCGCGCCTCGTCGCAGCTATCGATCGTGCACGCGCTCTCGTCGCGGCAATCGGGCCGCGCGCCGGGCTGGCAGCCGGTGGCCGGCGAGCAGGTCTCCGCCCCGTTGCACACCAGGCCGTCCTGGCACGCCTCGTCGTCGCCCACGTGGCTGCAGCGGTCGAGCTCCTCGTCGCAGACGTCGACCGTGCAGTCGATCTCGTCGTCGCACGGGTCGGCGCCGATGGCGCAGCTGCCGGCCACGCACCGCTCGATGCCGGTGCAGAACTCGTCGTCGTCGCAGTCCTCGTCCCGCACGCACGGGACATCGCCGGTCTCGCCGACGTCGCCGTCGGCCTCCGTCTCGACCGGAACGTCCTCCACGTCCTCCCCGTCCGCCTCGACGTCCGGGTCGGCGTCCGCGTCCGCGCCGGCGTCGTCCCGCCCGGTGTCGGTGGTCGAGTCGTCGTCCGAGCACCCGGCGGCGAGTCCCAGAGCCGCCGCGAGCGCCCACACCATCCAGCTGCGATGCGTCATTTCGCACTCCTTCCGAACCGACCGGGCCGGCGACGAAGCACGCAGGGGGCGTCGTCGAGGAAGCCGGATCGGCGAAAGTACCTTTGCACGGATCCCCCAGTCGCGCAAGGCGTCCGCCGGGGTTCGGGGGTTGGGCCGCGGCGGCGATTCCGCTACAGTACGCGCCGTGATGCGCACGAACCTCGCCGCCCGCCTCGCCCTCGCCGCCGCCCTCGCCGGGCTGCTCGCCGTCGGCTGTCGCCCGCCGCCGAAGCGCAAGGTCTCGGCCCAGCCGGAGCGCGACTTCGGCCGGCTGCAGACGCTGGTCTTCGCCGGGGACACCGTCCTGGCCCGCCGGATGCACTGGGGCGTCACCGACCAGGACGCCCGCGAGCCGCTGGACGCCCTGCGACCGCTGTTCGACGGCGCCGACCTGTCGCTGGTCAACCTGGAGGGGGTGATCTCGTCCCGCGGGGAGATGCAGGACAAGAACGAGCGCAACTCGTTCTACTTCCGCGGCCGCCCGGACCTGGTGCGGGTACTGCTCGAGGGCGGGATCGACGTCGTGACGCTGGCCAACAACCACGCCGGCGACTACGGACCCGACGCGCTGGTCGACGCGCTGGAGATCCTCGACGCCGCCGGCATCCAGCACGTGGGCGCCGGCGCCGACCCGGAGCAGGCCGCCGCCCCGGCCTACCGCCGTGCCGGCGACGTGGTGGTGGCGCTGGTCGGCGCCGAGGCGACCCAGGCCAGCTTCGACGTCCGCCGCGGACGCGCCGGGACCAACTACTGGAACGAGGGCCGGCCCGACGAGTTGGTGGCCGCCGTCCGCGCCTCGGTGCAGCAGGCCCGCCGCCACGCGCACGTCGTGTTCCTGACGATCCACTGGGGACCCAACAACCGGGACGAGCCGAGCGCCGAGCGGCGGCGGCTGGCCCACCGGCTGATCGACGAGGCGGGCGTCGACGCGATCCTGGGGCACTCGGCCCACCGGGCCCAGGGGATCGAGGTCCACCGCGGGCGCCCGATCCTCTACGACGCGGGCAACCTGCTGTGGGACTACGACGACGAGGGGCCGAGCCACCGCGGGCTGGCCTTCCGGCTGCACTTCGACCGCGGCGGCGTGCGCTGGCTCGAGGCGGTCCCCGTCCGGCTGCGCAAGAACCGCACGACGCTCGACGACGACCCCGGCGAGGCCCTCGCGCGCCTCGCCGGACTGTGCGAGACCCTCGGCACCGAGCTGGCACGCCGGCCGGGGACCGGCGAGGGGGCGGGGACGGAGGTCGGAGTGGTGGCCGTCGGCGACGAGTACAGCGCGCCGACGCCGCCGCGGCCGGCCGAGACGCCGCCCGCGCCGGAGCGCCGCACGCCGACGCCGGAAGTGCTGTTCCCGACGCCGAACACGGTGGTCGCGTCGTTGCCCGCCGACGCGCAGCGGTTCGATCCGCCGCTGGCGTTCGAGAACGGGATCGAGCTGCTCGGCTGGAGGATCGAGACGCCGCGCATCCCGCGCCACCGACCGCTGTTCGTCACCACCTGGTGGCGCACCACGCGGCCGCTCGACGCACGCTGGGAGGTGTTCCTGCACCCGGACCCGACGCGGCAGGGGCAGGAACGGTTCGCGGGGGGCGGCGCGGGCGAGCACGAACCCGGCGACTGGTCGTACCCGACCAACCGCTGGCGGCCGGGGGAGATCGTGGAGGACCGCTTCGACGTCCGGCCGTTCCCGGACGTGCCGCCCGGCACCTACGAACTGTTCGTGGGGCTGTGGCGCCCGGACACCCGGGTGCGCCTGCGGCCGCAGGACGAGGCGCGCGGCGACCGCGGCCGCCGGGTCCGGCTGGGGACCTTCGAGCAGACCGCGGATCCGTAGCCTCGCGCCAAGACGCAACGGCGGGGGAGCGGGCCTCGCGCAACGACGCCAAGAGGCAACGGCGCAAGCCCGGGGGAGCGGGCCTCGCGCAAAGACGACACGACGTTCGTCAGATGAAGAGCGAGCTGACCGAGTCGCCCTGGTGGATGCGCTTGATCGTCTCGGCGAGCACCTTGGCGACGGAGACGACGACGTAGCGTTTGTTGCCGTGCGCCTTCTCGGGGAGCGGGATCGAGTCGGTGACGACGACGGTCTCGAGCGGCGACTCGTCGATGCGCTGGACGGCGGGTCCGGAGAGCACGCCGTGGGTGGCGCAGGCCAGCACGCGGCCCGCGCCGGCCTCCTTCAGCGCCCGGGCGGCGTTGCACAGGGTGCCGGCAGTGTCGATCATGTCGTCGCACAGGATGCAGGTCCGGCCCTGCACCTCGCCGATGATGTTCATCACCTCCGAGATGTTGGCCTTCTCGCGGCGCTTGTCGACGATCGCCAGGTCGATCCCGAGTCGCTTGGCATAGGCGCGGGTGCGCTGCACGCCGCCCGCATCGGGGGAGACCATCACCGTCTGGCCCGGGTCGCGCACGAACGGTCGCAGCGCTTCGACCATCACCGGCATCGCGTACAAGTGGTCGAACGGCACGTCGAAGAAGCCCTGGATCTGGCCGGCGTGGAGGTCCATCGCGACGACGCGGCTGACGCCCGAGGCGGACAGCAGGTCGGCGACGAGCTTGGCGGTGATCGGCGTGCGCGGCGCGACCTTGCGGTCCTGCCGGGCGTAGCCGTAGTAGGGCATCACGGCCGTCACGCTGCCGGCGCTGGCGCGCTTGAGCGCGTCGATCATGATCAGCAGCTCCATGATGTGGTCGTTGACGGGCGAGCAGGTGGGCTGGACGACGAACACGTCGACGCCCCGCACGTTCTCGCCGATCTCGGCGAACAACTCGCCGTCGGAGAAGCGGCTGATCTTGCAGCGCCCGAGCGGCATTTCGAGGTGATTGCAGATCGCCTCGGCCAGCGGTCGGTTGGCGCCTCCGGTGAAGATCCAGACGGTGCGCAGCGACATGGCGGCTCCACCTCTTCCGGTCCTGCGCCGGCCCGCGCGGCCGGGAAAGCGATTCGGCTGGGGCGGCAGGATTCGAACCTGCGGTGGCGGGATCCAAAGTCCCGTGCCTTGCCAACTTGGCTACGCCCCACCACCCCACCCTTCCGGGTGCACGCCTCCTCTACCGCGCGGACCGCGGCCTGTCAACGCAGCACCGCCGCGGGGCGGAAGCGACCCGGCGGAACCGGGGCACGGACGATGGGGTGCGCTCACGCGCCGAAGATCGCGAACGGGACCACGAACAGGATGACCCCGCCCAGGATCGCCATCACCCGCACCGCCTGCCCCTCGAACACCTTGTACGCCGCCCAGAACAGCGACAGCGAGGCGCTCAGGCCGCCGTAGGCGAAGAACATCGTGCCGGCGACGCGCGTCTTGATCACCCCCGGCGTCGGGTCCATGAAGCCGGTGATGTAGCGGATCAGCAGGCCGACGGCCGCCAGGCCGAAGGCCGCGAACAGCAGCAGCAACACCGCCCGGCCGGCGTTGACCTCGGGGCGGTACCCCGGCATCGGCCCATAGCCGCCCGACGGGGCCATCGTCGCGGGCGGCGCGCCGGGCGGCGGCCCGACGGGCGGTCCCGGCGGCTGGTTCGGTTGTGTCGGCTGGTATCCCATCGGTCTGCTCCCTCCCGGGCCTCACGCCGGCGCCGACGCCGATTTCGACTCGCCCGACGACCCGGACGACGAACCCGACGACGAACCCGACGAACCCGACGACGGCTTCGGGGTCTCCGACGAGCCCTCGGACGTCTTCGACTCGGACGACTTCGAATCGGACGGCGACGCGGACGACCCGCCGCTCGCACGGTCCTCCGCAGGGCCGCTCGAGCTCTTGTGCGCGTAGTCGGTGGCGTACCAGCCGGAGCCCTTGAGGATGAAGCTGGTGTGGGAGATCAGCCGGTGCACCGACGGACGACCGCAGGCGGGGCAGGTATCGAGCGGCGGAGCGGTGATGCGCTGCAGCTCCTCGAACTCGTGCCCGCACTGGTCGCATCGGTACTCGTAGATCGGCATCGCTGTCCTCCGCTCGAGCGCCGGGAACATAGGCTCGCGACGATCTTTGTCAAGCGTCCCGCCGACCTGCCGCGAGGCGCGGACATCGAAGCGCGGGCAGGGTCCTCCGCGGTTTCGAACGTCGCGCGAGACGCCCCGCGCCTGCGTTTCCCGCAGCGCCTGCGTCCCTCGTTGATCCGACCGCCGGGCCGTGGCATCGTGCCGCCGTGCAGGAGCGCCGGGTTCGGCTGGTCGTCAGCGACTTCCACATGGGGACGGGGAGCCCGCGCGGGAGCTTCAACCCCTACGAGGACTTCCACGAGGACGACCGGTTCGCCGAGTTCCTCGACTACCACACGTCGGGTCGGTTCGAGGACGCGCACGTGGAGCTGGTGCTCAACGGCGACATCCTCGACCTGCTGAAGGTCCGGATCGGCGGCATCTGGCCGGACCAGATCACCGAGACGGTGGCGATCGAGAAGGTCCGCCAGTGCCTGGCCGGCCACCCGGTGGTGCTCGACGCGCTGCGCGGCTTCCTGCGCCGGGGCCGGACGCAGATCACGTACATCCCGGGCAACCACGACATCGAACTGCTGCTGCCGGGACCGCAAGAGGCGTTGCTCGAGCGGGTCGCGGGGCCGGCGGAGCGGCACCGGGTGCAGTTCGTGACGCGCACCGAGAGCTACCACCTGCCGGAGGGGATCCAGATCCGCCACGGGCACCAGTGGGAGGCGATCCACCGCTTCGACTACCGCAACCTGACGGTGTCGCGGGCCGGGCGCGAGCCGGTGATCAACCTGCCGTGGGGCTCGCTGTTCGTGCTCAAGGTGATGAACCCGGCGAAGCTCGAGCGCCACCTGATCGACCACATCATCCCGCTGCGGCGGCTGCTGCTCGCCAGCATCGTGCTCGACTTCCGCTTCGCGATGAAGCTCATCTTCAAGTCGATCTACCACTTCGTCCGCACGCGGTTCAGCCGGCACGGCAACATCCTGCGTCGGTTCGTCGACACGCTGCGCATCTTCCGCGACGAGATCTCGCCGCTGGCCGAGTTCGACCGCTTCGCGATGCGGACCTTGCGGCGGACCCAGGGGGTCCACACCCTGATCACCGGTCACTCCCACGGCCCCCGCTGCCGCGTGCTCGAGAACGGCAAGCTGTACATCAACACCGGCTCCTGGGTGAAGATCATCAACATCGATCTGCAGTACCTCGGGCGCGACGACGGGTTGACCTACGCGATGGTCGAGTCGACCGACGGGCGCGAGCCCCGCACGACACTCAATCGCTGGTACGGCAGCCATCGCCTCACCCGCACGGTGGAATACCTCGGCTGACCCGGGGTTCCCCGGTCTGGCACGCGGGGTGCAAGGCGAGACCGGCTGGGATGGTCGCGGAGGACACCGTGGCGGACGAGGCGAGAGACGACGAGAGCGTACGGGACGGCGGCGACGGCACGCCGCTGCTGCTGGTGGTCGATGACGAGGCCGGGAATCTCGAGTCGTTGCGGAGGATCTTCGAGCGGGAGCCGTTCCGTGTGGCGACCGCCCCGGGGCCCAAGGAGGCGCTCGACGAGGTCCGCCGCGAGGCCCCGGCCGTGGTGCTGACCGACGTCCGGATGCCGGGCGGTGACGGAGTGTCATTGCTCCGCGCCGTCAAGCAGCTCGCCCCGAACACCGAAATCGTGCTGATGACGGCCTACGGCACCGTGGAGACGGCCGTCGAGGCGATGAAGGAGGGGGCCTACGACTTCGTCGAGAAGCCGCTCAAGCGCGCGGTGATCGTCCGCGCCGTCCGGCGGGCCGCGGAGCGGGCGTTGCTGTTGCGGGAGAACGCGCAGCTCCGCGCCACGCTGGAAGGGGTCCAGCAGGACGGCCGGACGCTCGTCGGTACCAGCCCGGCCTGGCAGCGCACGGTCCAGATGGGGCTGCAGGTCGCCACCAGCCAGGCCAGCGTGCTGCTGCTCGGCGAGAGCGGCACCGGCAAGGAGGTCCTGGCGCGCGCCATCCACCGCCACAGCAACCGGGCCGACAAGCCTTTCATCGCGGTGAGTTGCGCGGCAATCCCTGAGACGATTCTCGAATCCGAGCTGTTCGGCTACGAGCGGGGAGCGTTCACCGGGGCGGTGACGCGCCGGGACGGCCGGTTCGCGGTGGCGCACGGCGGAACGCTGTTCCTCGACGAGGTCGGGGAGATCCCGCCATCGGTGCAGGTGAAGCTGCTGCGGGTGCTGCAGTCCGGCGAGTACGAGCCGCTGGGCTCGGGCGGCAAGGCGCGGCAGGCCGACGTACGGCTGGTGGCCGCAACGAACCGCGACCTGGCGGGAGAGGTGGCCGCGGGGCGGTTCCGCGACGACCTGTACTACCGGCTGAACGTGATCGCGATCACCTGCCCGCCGCTGCGGCACCGGCACGGCGACGTGGCGCTCCTCGCGCAGCACTTCCTGCGCAAGTACTGCCTGCGCGACGGGCGAACGCTGCGCGGCTTCACGCCCGGGGCGCTCGAGGCGCTGGAGCGTCACGCCTGGCCCGGGAACGTACGCGAGCTGGAGAACGCGGTGGAGCGGGCGGTGGTGCTGGCGCGCGGGGAACTGATCGACGTCGGGGACCTGCCGGCGAGCGTGCCGGCGGAACGGACGGACGGGGCGGAGATCACGGTGGCGATCGGGACGCCGCTGGAAGAGGTCGAGCGGCGGCTGATCGAGGAGACGCTGCGGCGGACCAAGGGGGACAAGAAGCTCGCGGCCCAGCTGCTCGGGATCGCGGCCCGGACGATCTACCGCAAGCTCGACCTGTACGGGGCGGGCAAGCTGGGGGACGCCGATTCGCCCGGGAGCGGGCCGCCGGAGGGCGGGGGATGAGTCGATCCGCTGAACACCCTGCCAGAATGTCAACGCGGCGACCGCCTCGCGGGCCGGATTGCCGGAATGTCCAACCGGGCGGCCGTCGGGCGCCGGCCGGGCTGAGGAAGTCGTGGGGCTCCGGGGCATTGCGCCCCTTGATCGCGAGCCGATTCTCCGCTAGGGAGGGCTCGCGACGGGGTGGAAGGACAGGATGCCTGTGGCGGTGAAGCGATACCTGTGGCTCTTGCCCGCCGTGCTGACGGTGGTCGTGGCTTGGTTCCTGGCCGCGGCGGCGGGGGAGTTGCTGTTGTCGTCGGTGGGCGGGAAGGTGGACCTCTCGCACGCCCCGCCGGGGAACATCAACCAGGACGCGGGCCTCGCCGGGGGGTTCGGCAGCGCGGACCGGCCCCTGCGGCTCGACGATCTGCTCGCCGGCAACCTGTTCGACCTGCCGCCCGAGGAGCCGGACGCGGAGGTGGAGGAGCCGGAGGTCGAGCCGGTCGATGCGGGTCCGGTGGAGCCGGTCGCGACCGTGCAGGACGTGATTCCGCCGTGTGCGTTGAACCTCAAGGTGCTGGCGCTGGTGGCCGGGCCGGAGCGGCATCCCGAGCAGGGTTTCGCGACGCTCGAGCACGAGGGTCAGCAGCAGGAGTACCGCATCGGGTACCAGCTGGGCGACCGGAATCTGTCGCGCATCACCTGGAACCGAGTCTACCTGGCGCAGGCGACGACGGGCGACGAGTGCTTCGTCGACATCCGCTACCCCGACCTGGCGCGGGCGGGCAAGCTTATGCCTGCGGTCGCCACCACGCTCGGCGC
>CAZMRP010000093.1:0-11294 GCA_964568275.1 uncultured Myxococcales bacterium | reverse complement strand
CCAGCCCCAGCCGCGCGCCGCGCAGCCGGCCCCGGTCGAGGCGCCCGCGCCCGCGCCGCCGAAGCGCAAGAGCCGCACCGGCCTGCTGGTGTCGATCGTGCTGCTGCTGGCCGCCGTGCTCGGCGTGCTCGTCTACTTCACCTTCTTCCAAGGACGGTGAGATGGCACCCGATCGGATCCGCCAGCGTTTCGGCACCGCCCCGCGTCTCCTGGTGATGGTCCTGGCCGGCGGCGAAGGCCGCCGCCTGGCCCCGCTGACCGAGGAGCGGGCCAAGCCCGCCGTCCCGTTCGGCGGCCGCTACCGCATCATCGACATCGTCCTCTCCAACTTCGTCAACTCCGGGATGCACCGGATCAACGTCATCACGCAGTACAAGTCGCACTCGCTGGAAGTCCACATCTCGCGCGCCTGGCGCATGTCGTCGATCCTCGACCACTTCATCGAGACCATCCCGGCCCAGCAGCGCGTCGGCAAGGACTGGTTCAAGGGCTCCGCCGACGCCGTCTACCAGTGCCTCAACGTCGTCGACGACGAGACGCCGGACTTCATCTGCGTCTTCGGCGGCGACCACGTGTACCAGATGGACGTCCGGCAGATGCTGGACTTCCACTTCGACGTCAACGCCGAGGTCACGGTCTCGCTGATCCCGGTCCCGCTGTCCCAGGCCAGCGCCTTCGGCGTGGTGGAGGTCGACGAGGAGTGGCGCATCGTCGGCTTCGAGGAGAAGCCGAAGGAGCCCAAGCCGATGCCCGGCCGCCCGGACCTCGCCCTGGTCTCGATGGGCAACTACATCTTCAACACCGACTGCCTGGTCGACGAGGTCACCGCCGACGCGGCGCGCGAGGACTCGGCCCACGACTTCGGCAAGAGCGTCCTGCCGCAGTGCGTCGGCCGCCGCCGGATGTACGGCTACGACTTCTCGACCAACGTCGTCCCGGGCTCCACCGTGCACGACCGCGGCTACTGGCGCGACATCGGGACCCTCGACGCCTTCTGGGAAGCCCACATGGACCTGGTCAGCGCCGAGCCGATGTTCAACTTCTACAACCCGCGCTGGCCGATCCGCACCGGTCGCCGTCACCTGCCGCCCGCCAAGTTCGTCCACAGCGACGAGGGGGGCGAGCGGGTCGGCACGGCCATCGATTCGCTGGTCTCCGAGGGCTGCATCGTCTCCGGCGGCCGGATCTACCGCTCGGTGCTCTCCCCGCTCGTCCGCGTCCACTCCTGGGCCCGCGTCGACGAGTCGATCCTGCTCGACGGCGTCGACGTCGGCCGCGGCGCCCAGCTGCGCCGCGTGATCGTCGACAAGAACGTCCGCATCCCCGGCGGGATGCGCGTCGGCTTCGACCTCGAGGAGGACCGTCGGCGCTTCATCGTCAGCGACGACGGCCTGGTCGCCATCCCCCGCGGCACCAAGCTGTAGCCCGCCGAGGCCTCCCGGCTCCGCCGAGGCCTCCCGGCGGTCGCTCCGCGGCCCGGGCCCCGAGTCGTCGACGAGCTTGCATGTAACCGTTTACCCGAGTATACGACGACGGGGAGGGGTGGAGGAGCCGGCGGATGAGACGGTTGGCCATGGTGTTCAAGGCGCTGGCCGACGAGACGCGGCTGCGGATGATGGGGCTCCTGCTGCGGCGCCGCGAGCTGTGCGTCTGCGACTTCGTCGAGGTGCTCGGCATCACGCAGTCCAAGGCCTCGCGGCACCTGCGCTACCTGCTGCACGCCGGGCTGGTCGACGATCGGCGGGCCGGGCTGTGGGTCTACTACCGGCGGGCCGACGAGCTCGGTCCCGACCCGCGCGTCGTCGTGCGCGACCTGCGGGCGTTGCTGACGAAGGAACGCCTGGCCGAGCTCGAGGCGCAGCTCGATCGGTGGCTGCGCCGCAAGGCCGCCGCCGGGTGCGCCCCCTGTGCCGCGCGGCGTCGCCGCCCCGCCGGCCGGGGGAGGACGGCGCGATGAGCGGACCGCGGACCGGCGTCGCGGGAAGGCTGTCCTTCCTCGATCGCTACCTCACGTTGTGGATCTTCCTCGCGATGGGCCTCGGCGTCGGCGCCGGCTGGGCCTTCCCCGGCATCGTGCCGTTCCTCGACAGGTTCAGCGTCGGTACCACCTCGATCCCCATCGCCATCGGCCTGATCCTGATGATGTACCCGCCGTTGGCCAAGGTGCGCTACGAGGACATGGGCCCGGTGTTCCGCAACGGCAAGGTGCTCGGCCTGTCGTTGGTGCAGAACTGGATCGTCGGCCCGCTCCTGATGTTCGGCCTGGCCGTGCTGTTCCTGCACGACAAGCCCGAGTACATGGTCGGCCTGATCATGATCGGTCTGGCGCGCTGCATCGCGATGGTCATCGTCTGGAACGACCTGGCCAGGGGCGACACCGAGTACTGTGCCGGCCTGGTCGCCTTCAACTCGATCTTCCAGGTGTTCCTCTACTCGGTCTACGCCTACGTCTTCATCACGGTGGTCCCGACCTGGTTCGGGCTCCAGGGCGTGAAGGTCGACATCACCATCGGCGAGATCGCCCAGAGCGTGCTCATCTACCTCGGCATTCCGTTCCTCGCCGGCATCCTCACCCGCTTCTCGCTGATCAAGCTCCGGAGCAAGGACTGGTACCACACCAGGTTCATCCCGAAGATCAGCCCGATCACCCTCCTCGCGTTGCTGTTCACGATCGTCGTCATGTTCTCGCTGAAGGGCGAGAAGATCGTCGAGCTGCCGCTGGACGTGGTCCGCATCGCGATCCCGCTGCTCGTCTACTTCGTGCTGATGTTCTTCGTCTCCTTCTTCATGTCCAAGAAGGTCGGCGCGACCTACGGCCAGGCCACGACGCTGTCCTTCACCGCGGCGTCGAACAACTTCGAGTTGGCGATTGCGGTGGTCGTCGGGACCGCGGCCCTCGGCATCAACCACGGCGCCGCGTTCGCCGCGGTCATCGGGCCGCTCGTCGAGGTACCGGCGCTGATCGGCCTGGTCCACGTCGCCCTGTGGCTGGGCCGCAGGTACTACCCCCAGGAGCCCGCGGTGTTGAAGTCGGTGCAGACCTGCGCCGGGGAGGCCAAGCCATGACCCGTCCCATCGACGTCCGCAAGACCGTGTCGGAGACCTACGCCCGCGCCGTCGAGCAGCCCGCGTCGTCGGGTTGCTGCTGCGCCGGGCCCACGCCCCAGGGCGTCGCCGCGGCGCTCGCGGGCTACTCGCGCGAGGCGCTTGCCGCGCTCCCCGCGGACGCCGTCCAGAACTCCTTCGGCTGCGGCAACCCGGTGGCGCTGGGCGAGATCCGCGAGGGCGAGACCGTGCTCGACCTCGGCTCCGGCGCCGGGATCGACCTGCTGCTCGCCGCCAAGCTCGTCGGTCCGCAGGGCCGGGTGCTCGGGGTCGACATGACCCCCGCGATGCTCGCGCGCGCGCGGGCCAACGCCGCGGCCGCGGGGCTTACGAACGTCGACGTGCGCGAAGGCCTGATCGAGGATCTGCCGATCGACTCCGACACCGTCGACCTCGTCATCTCGAACTGCGTGATCAACCTCTCGCCCGAGAAGCCGCGCGTCTTCGCCGAGATCCATCGCGTGCTGAAAGCCAACGGCCGGTTCTCGATCTCCGACATCGTCGCCGAGCCGATGCCCGACTGGGTGGTCGCCCTCGGGCAGCTCTACTCGGCCTGCATCTCGGGTGCGATCCCCGAGGCCGAGTACCTGGCGGGGCTGCGGGCCGCGGGCCTGCGCGACGTCGCGGTGCGGGACCGACTGGTCTACGACCCCGTGCAGCTGCTGGCGTTGCTCGACTCGGAGCTCGGCGGCGCCTGCTGCGGCGGCTCGGCGCCGCTGCCCAAGCGGCAGCTCGCCCGCGTGACTCAGGCGCTGGCCGGCAAGGTGGCCAGCGTCCGCGTCGTCGGCCGCAAGCCGGCGGGGAGCGCCGGATGAAGGGCGTCCTGTTCCTCTGCGTCGCCAACTCGGCGCGCAGCCAGCTCGCCGAAGGGCTGGCCCGCGCGCTCGCGCCGCCGGGGACGAAGGTCTGGTCCGCCGGGTCCCGGCCGACGACGGTCCGTCCCGAGGCAGTTGTCGTCCTCCGGGAGCTCGGCATCGACATCTCGCACCATCGCTCGAAGGCGGTCGGCGAGATCCCGCCGGCCGAGGTCGACACGGTGATCACGCTGTGCGGCGAAGAGGAGTGCCCGCTGTTCCTCGGGCAGGCGACGCGGCTGCACTGGGGGCTGCCGGACCCGGCCGCTGCGGGCGGCTCGGAGGCGGAGCGGCTCGAGGCGTTCCGGCGCACGCGGGACGAGCTGCGACGGCGTCTCGCGGCGCTGTTCGGGGTCGAGGCAGCGGGATGAAGGAGTGGACGAAGTTCGGCCTGATGGTCGCCGCGGTCGCGGCGGCCTGGGCGATGCCGCTCGGCGAGCCGCGGATGCAGGGCGCGCTGCTCGAGGCGTTCGCGATGCTCCACGAGTACGCGCGCGACCACATCCTGCTCTGCCTGGTCCCCGCCTTCTTCATCGCCGGCGCGATCGGCGTGTTCGTCAGCCAGGCCGCGGTGATGAAGTACCTCGGCGCCGGCGCCTCGAAGTGGGTCTCCTACCCCGTCGCCGCCGTCTCCGGGACGATCCTGGCGGTCTGCTCGTGCACGGTGCTGCCGCTGTTCGCGGGGATCCACAAGCGCGGCGCGGGGCTCGGGCCCGCCACCGCCTTCCTCTACTCGGGCCCCGCGATCAACGCCCTGGCGATCATCCTCACCGCCCGCGTGCTCGGCCTGGAGCTCGGCATCGCCCGCGCCGTCGGCGCCGTGGTGTTCGCGATCGTGATCGGCCTGCTGATGCACCTGCTGTTTCGCCGCGAGGAGGAGGAGCGGGCCAAGGCCGCGGCGGTGCTGCCGGAGGCGCTCGTCCCGGCCCGGCGCCTGTGGCAGGACGGCCTGTACTTCGGGGCGATGCTCGGCTTCCTGGTCTTCGCCAATTGGGGCCGCCCCGCGGACGACACCTCCGGCTTCTGGTTCGTCGTCTGGAGCGCCAAGTGGTTCGTGACCGGCTTCTTCTCGCTGGCGTTGGCGCTGATGTTGTGGCGCTGGTTCAGGAAGGACGAGCTGGGCGAGTGGGTCGCCTCGAGCTGGACCTTCGCCAAGCAGATCATGCCGCTGCTCCTGGCCGGCGTGCTCGTCGCCGGCCTGCTGCTCGGACGCCCCGGGCACGAGGGGCTGATCCCGTCGGAGTGGGTCGCGGCGGCGGTCGGCGGAAACTCGATCCAGGCCAACCTGTTCGCCTCGGTCGCCGGGGCGCTGATGTACTTCGCGACGCTGACCGAGGTGCCGATCCTCCAGGGGCTGCTCGGCGCGGGGATGGGCAAGGGGCCGGCGCTGGCCCTGCTGCTGGCCGGCCCGGCGCTCTCGCTCCCCTCGATGATCGTGATCCGCAGCGTGCTCGGCACGAAGCAGACGCTGGTCTACGTCGCCCTGGTGGCGCTGATGTCCACCCTGGTCGGTTTCCTCTACGGGACGGCGTTCTAGGAAGGAGCGGTCGAATGGAGATCAAGGTGCTCGGGACGGGATGCATGAAGTGCGAGAAGCTCTACGCCGAGGCGGAGCAGGCGATCGCCCACGCGGGCGTCCCCGCCACGCTGACCAAGGTGGAGAAGCTCGACGAGATCATGGACCACGGCGTGATGATGACGCCGGCGCTGGTGATCGACGGCGAGGTCAAGTGCTCCGGGCGCATCGCCAAGGCGGCGGAGATCGTCTCGTGGATCACCACCGCGGCGGCCAAGGGGTAGCCGGTGGAGGAGTTCGCCAACCGCGCCGGCGAGTACATCCACACCAACCCGTGGCTCGCGGTGGTCGCGGTGTTCCTCGGCGGGATGATCACCGCCAGCAACCCGTGCGTGCTGGCGATGATCCCGCTGATGATGAGCTTCGTCGCCGGGCGCAAGGAGCAGTCGGTCGGGACGCTGCGGGCGCTCGGGTACTCGCTGGCCTTCGTCCTGGGCCTCAGCATCACGTTCACGATCCTCGGCGTCACCGCCGCGCTCACCGGCTCGTTCTACGGGGAGGTGTCCGGCGTCTGGAACTGGATCGTGGCGGGCATCTGCCTGGTGATGGGCCTGCACCTGCTCGGCGTGCTGAAGTTCACGATCCCGGTGCCGGCCGGCATCCAGCCGCGCATCCGCGGGACCGTCGGCGCGCTGGTGCTCGGCCTGTTGTTCGGGGTCGTGTCGGCCCCGTGTGCGGCGCCGATCCTGATCGTGCTCTTGACCTACCTCGCCACGTCCGGCTCGTCGCTGGCCTACGGCGCCGTGCTGCTGCTGGTCTACGGCCTGGGCCACAGCGTCCTGATCCTGGTCGCCGGAACCTCGATGGGAGCCGCGCGCAAGCTGATCGAATCCCGCAAGATCACCCGGGCCACGGACGTCATGCGACGGGTCGCCGGCGGGCTGATCGTCGCCGTCGGGGCCTACTTCGCCTATCTCGCCTTGCGCTAGAAGGGAACGAAGGATGAGCAAGCACAACCTGATCGTTCTGTCCCTCGCGGTCGTGACGGCCCTGTCGGGCTGCGACCGCAGGGCGGAGGCCGGCGGCAATCGCGCGCCGGCGAGCTCCACCGCGCAGGCCGCGCCGGCGGCGTCGGAGGGGCCCGTGGCCGCCGACCCCAGCGGAGCCGCCGCAGTCTCCGCCCCGGCCTCGCGCGTGGCGCGCATCGCTTTCGTCGACAAGGAGAACTGCTGCGACTGCACGCGGCGGGCCCAGGATGCGTCGTGGGCCGCGCTCCAGGCCGCGCTGGGCGGCGCCGCGATCCCGGTCGAGCGCATCCACTTCGACACGCAGGCCGCGCAGGCCGACTCCTACCGCTCGCTGCGGCCGATGATGGCCTCGCCGGGGATCTACTTCCTCGACGCCGCCGGCGGCCTGGTCGACCTGCTCCAGGGCGAGGTCACGGCGGACCAGGTGCGGGCCGTTCTCTTCCCCTAGGTCGACCCGTCCGCCGGGCCGGCGGTTCGCGCCTTGCGGGCCCTCATCGACCGCCCACGGAACCGCCGCGGCTGCTCGACCGGCTCGACTTCCCCCTGCGATCCGCGTACAACCGAGGGTCGCGAGAGGAGCAGATCGTGAGCGATCCCACCCGGCTGCTGTTCGTGATCCACAACCACCAGCCCACCGGCAACTTCGACAAGGTGTTCGCCCGGGCCACCGACGGCTGCTACGAGCCGTTCCTCGGGGCGCTCGAGGCCAACCCCCACGTGCGCGCCGCCCTGCACTACACCGGGCCGCTGCTCGAGTGGCTCGAGCGGCGCCGTCCCGAGGTGATCGCGCGCATCCGGCTGCTCGTCGAGCACGGCCAGATCGAGATCGTCGGCGGCGGCTGGGCCGAGCCGATGCTGTCGGTGCTGCCCGACCGCGACGCCCTCGGCCAGCTGCGCACGATGCGCCACGAGTGCGCCCGGCTGTTCGGCTGCGTCCCCCGCGGGATGTGGCTCGCCGAACGGGTGTGGGACCCCGACCTGCCGCGGATCCTCGCCGCCGCCGGGGTCGAATACGTGCTGCTCGACGACACCCACTTCCGCTACGCCGGGGTGCAGGACGAGTGGGTCACCGGCTACTACCGCACGGAGAAGGCCGGCGCCGCGGTCGCGGTGTTCCCCATCGCCAAGCAGCTGCGCTACGCGATCCCGTTCAAGCCGGCCCACGAGACCGTCGACCTGCTCGCCTCCCGCCGCGGCGAGCTGCTGTGCTACGGCGACGACGGCGAGAAGTTCGGGCTGTGGCCCGAGACCGACGTCTGGGTCTGGAAGAAGGGCTGGCTGCGCGAGTTCTTCCGCCTGCTCGGCGAGCGGAGCGACTCCGTCCGGCTGATCCACCCCGCGGAGGCGCTGGCCGACCCGACCGCCTGCAAGGGCCGCGTGTACCTCCCCACGGCGAGCTACTACGAGATGGGCGAGTGGTCGCTGCCGGTGGCGGCCGGCCGCCGGCTGACGCAGTTGAAGCAGCGCTTCGAGCGCGAGGGGTCGTGGGACGAGGTCGGTCCGTTCCTGCGCGGCGGCATCTGGCAGAACTTCCTGGCCAAGTACCCCGAGGCCAACCGGATGCACAAGCGGATGCTGCGCGTCTCGCACAAGGTCGAGGAAGCCGTGCGCCGCGACCCGCTCTACCCGCGCGCCGTCGGGCAGGAGACCCAGCGCGCGCGGCTCGAGCTGTACCGCGGGCAGTGCAACTGTCCCTACTGGCACGGCCTGTTCGGCGGCTTGTACCTGCCGCACCTGCGCGGCGCCGTGCACACGCACCTGGTGCGGGCCGAGCGGATGGCCGATCCGTGTCCGACGCCGCGACTGTCCGTCGCCGACTGGGACGTCGATGGGTCGCCCGAGGTGATCCTCGAGTCGTCCTCGCTGACCGCGATCGTCAAGCCGCACCTCTCCGGCGCGCTGGAGCTCCTCGACCTGCGGGAAAAGGGGGTCGATCTGCTCGACACCCTGGCGCGGCGGCCCGAGTTCTACCACGACGAGGTGCCCGCGGCGGTCGAGGCGGCCAAGCACGCCCCGACGCTCGGCGGCGGCGACTCCGGCATCGCCTCGATCCACGACCGCGTCCGCAAGGCCGACGCCCGGCTGCTCGACCTGCTGCGCTACGACCGGCTCCCCCGCCACGCCCTGCTCGACTGGCTGCTCCCGACGGACGCCTCGTTCGCCGCCTGGAGCGAGGAGCGCACGGACGGCTGGCTGCCGCCCGACGCCTTCCGCTACGACGTGCTGCAGGCCGACCCGCGGCGGCCCACCGAGGTGCTGCTGCGCGGCGAGCCGAGCGCCTCCTGGGGCCCCGTGCGGGTCGACAAGACGGTGACGATCGACCCCGGCGCCCGGGCGCTCGAGGCCCGCTGGACGCTGCGGCGACCGGACGGCGCGCCTACCGTGACCACGCGCTTCGCCACCGAGCTGACGTTGTCGTTGCCCGAGGAGCCCGGGGCGCCGCGCGGCTTCGCCTTCGACGACCCCGCCGCCGGCCCCGACGTCCCCACCGCGCTCGAATCCACCGGCGCGCTGCCGGGCGTCCGCCGCCTGCGGCTGCTGGCCGAGCACGCGGGTTTCGAGCTGGCGCTGGCGCCGTCGCCCGCCGCCGACCTGTGGCGCAAGCCGGTGGAGACGGTGAGCCAGTCCGAGGAGGGGTTCGAGTCGGTGTTCCAGGGCTCGAATCTGCTGTTCGTCTGGCCCGCCGTCGAGCTGACGGCGGGTCGTCCCGTGACCTTCGCCCTGCGGCTGTCGGCCGTCCTCAAATGAACCCGTCCCCGGACGCCTCCGCCGGACCGTCGCCGCAGGAGTGCCTCGGGCCGACCTCCTACCTCGAGAGCACGGCGCCGGAGATCGCGGCGCTGGCGGCGGAGCTGCGGCGGGAGACGCCGCAGGCGACGGTGGTGGCGCTGTTCGAGCGGGTGCGGGACGGCGTGCGCTACGACCCCACCGCCGCCCTCGACGGCCGCGAGTCGTACCGCGCGACGCAGGTGCTGGCCCGCGGCCGCGGCTACTGCGTGCAGAAGGCCGTGCTGCTCGCCGCGCTGGCCCGCGCCGCCGGCATCCCCGCGCGCCTCGGCTTCGCCGACGTGCGCAACCACCAGAGCCCGGCCTGGCTGCGCGAGGCGATGGGCACCGACGTGTTCCTGTTCCACGGCTACGTCGAGTTCTTCCTCGACGGGCGCTGGGTCAAGGCCACCCCCGCCTTCGACGCCCACGCGTCCCACAAGGCCGGCGTCCTCCCCGTGACGCTCGACGGCACCCACGACGCGATGCTCCAGCCGGTGGACCCCCGCGGCCACCCGTACATCGAGTACCTGCGCGACCGCGGGTCGTTCGCCGACCTGCCGATGGACGAGATCGAGCGCTCGTTCCGCGAGTTCTACCGGCTGCCGGGGTCGGGCGCGGCGCCGCTCACGCCTCGCCGTTGATCACCACGCGGGGGTACTCGCCGGAAACCGGGTCGAACCAGACCTGGAAGTAGCAGGTGCCGCCGTCGAGCACCATCACCAGCTCCTCCGGGTCGTCGCGCTGCGACCAGCGCGGGTTGCAGTAGAAGTTGGCGTAGACCAGCCGGCGGTCCCCGGCGGAGACGCCGACGACCTGCACGCCGTAGCGGTCCCAGGACGCGTCGGGCCGTTCGCCCGCCAGGAAAGGTCGCAGTCGCGCGGCGAGGCCCCGGCCCCGCGAGTCGCGATCCGACTCCAGCCGCGCCGGCAATCCGGCGAGCAACCGGTCGAGCTCGTCCTGCGCCGGGAACCAGACCTCCTCCACCGGTCGGCTGTCGGGCAGCAGGAAGCTCCCGACCAGCGACGCGGCGCGCCGCTGCGACAGGAACACCACCTGCAGACCCTCCTCCGGCTCTCCCGTTCCCCCATCCTCCAACGTGGTTGTGGTCGTAGTCGTGGTCGTGGTCGTGGTCGTGGTCGTGGCCGCCGTTCCGCCGCCGCCGTCGACCGTCGCGACCGCGTGCCCGCCGTCCGCCCTGGTCCCGGCCGCCCCGCCCGGCGGTCCGCCTTCGACCGTCGGCTCCTGCTTCCGGCAGCCGGCGGCGACGGCGACCAGCAGCAGCAGGACAGCCATCCGGTGCATCGTGGAACCCTCCTCCCCGCCAATGCACCGATATCACGACCTTCGCGTCGGCTCAAACCCGGGCGGCGTTCCCGGCGCCGCCGCGCCCGACGGTCGTGGCCGGTGAATCCGGGACGGCCTCGGGGCGTCCGAGACCCGGTCGCCGCCGCGCGGGAAGGCCGAAGGCCTTCCAAGGGTTGGACGGTGCGGCGGTCGACGGTACATTCGCCGGTCAGGGAGGTTGCCATGGTGAAGCAGCGACTGGTTCTGGGAGCGGCGCTCGCGGTGCTGCTGGCGGCGGCGCCGGCGCAGGCCCAGAAGGTCTACGTCAACGGGGTCGATTGCACCGGGCTCGTCAGCGCGCGCTTCGAGGGTGCGACGGTGGCGTTCGACGAGCAGGGGAACATCCGCATCGACGCGCCCGGCTATCGGGTGCAGGTGATCCAGCCCGGCAGCGCGGGCGCGACCGGAGCCGCACCCGGCACGACCACCAGCACCACGACGACCACCAGCGCCGGCAGCACCAGCCGCACGACGGCCGGCGGCGGCTCGACGGTGGTCTACAGCGACTCGGGTCGCGCGATGACGACCGGTTCGGCGACCTACAATCCGCCGATCGTCGAGCAGACGACGACCACCGTGGTGACGACGACGGGCGGCGGCACGACGACCCCGCGGACGACCGCGACGACCGCGGCGACGACCGGGAGCGCCGCGGCCGCGACCGGGACGACCGGCGGG
>CAZMRP010000092.1:0-11367 GCA_964568275.1 uncultured Myxococcales bacterium | reverse complement strand
CCGGCCGAGAAGTGCTATGGTTGCGGCGTGTACGGGGAATTCGGGAACGACAGGCCCCCCGAGGAGGCTGGACGAGGAGGCTGGACGAGGAGGCTGCACCCGGTGGATGGTGCCGATCGCAAGCATCTCGTGGACCCCGTGGATCGGGGATTCCCGATGGGGGTCGAGGGACGGGCGCGCGCCCGCGGGTGTGCCCCTGTTCCTACCGGAAACTCCGTCGGACCATGACGGCGGAGGCCGCGCTCAAGCCGGTTGCAGGACGAACACGCCCCAGCCCAGGTAGCGCCGCCCGTACTCCAGGTGAGTTCTCCGGCTCTTCTCGAGGAACTCGCGCATTGCCGGCGCTTCCGGGTCCTCCCGGTGGGCCTCGAGCCACCGGCGGACCGTCCACCATTGCGACGCCACATACCGGTCCCACGTGTCGGCATCGGCGAGCACCATCTCGACAAGCTGCGTCCTCGCCGTTTCGAACCGGTCGAGCAACCCGACCAGCGAGGTGAAGGCGTCCGGCTCGCACCCGATCGCCGTGCAGGCCTCCTTCGGCGGCGGTTCGGTCCAGTACGGCTCCCCGACGAGGAGCAAGCCGTCGGGTCGCAGGGACGGCCGCATCAGGTCAATGGTCCCCGCGAGCCCCCCGCCGATCCAGGTCGCGCCGACGCAGGCGACGATGTCGAACGAGGCGCCGGCCGCCTTGAACCGCCCGGCGTCACCCGCTTCGAACCGCACCCGATCGGCGACGCGCAGTTCCTCCGCACGCTTCCTGGCCGCAGCGACGAACACGTCGCTGATGTCGACACCCAGTCCCTCGATGCCGAACCGCGCCGCCCATCGGCACAGCATCTCGCCCTTGCCGCACCCCAGGTCGAGCAGACGCCGGCCGGTCTGCAGCCGGCACACCTCGCCGAGGAGCATCAGCTTCGCCTCGTCGAAGGGGTTGAGGATGCGGTTGTCCGCCTCTGAGATCTCGTGCTGCCGTACGATGTCCATCGGGACTCCTCCTTGCCGGCCTTCCACGGGCCCATCCTATCCGAAGTCGCGCGCAACGACACCAAGGGCGCCGATCGTCGACCCTCTCATTCCCGTCCCTTGCGCTCGTGCTCCGCACGCCGGCCCTCGAGCCAGCGCTTGAGGTACGGCGCTTCGGCGACGGGCTCGACTCCCTGCAGTCCCGCCAGTTCCTCGATGCACCCGGGCTCGACCTCCGTGCCGAGCCGGAGCACGAGGCGTACGGGGAGGCCCTGCAGCACGGGCGTGGTGCAGCGGGTGCGGAGCTCCGCGAGCGCCGCGCGGTCCAGTGTGCCCTGGAACTCGATCACGACCCGCCCGCCCGCGTCCCGCGCGTCGATGCGATATGTCATGACGTCCCTCCTTCACGCCCCGACGCCCGCGTCGGCGGGACGGGACGACACGAACGACGAGGCGAGGCGCCTCTTCGCCGCCCACGTGAACCAGGCGTCGAGCCATCGCCCGATGGTCCGCTTCACCGCGCCGAGCCGCACGGGGTAGTAGTAGTCGGACTCGAACCAGCCGTGGTCGCGGTAGTAGACGAAGTCGCGCGACCGCTCGTCGAGCTCGACCCGCATGCTCGAGCGGGCGTAGCGGAACAGGAACAGCCGGAGCAGGGACGGCACCGCGTGCGGCGGCCGGCGGAGGCTCGCCAGGAAGCGCCGGCTCTGCTCGGCGAGGCTCGCGTCGAGCTTGCGCGACTCCGCGTCCGTCATCGGGTCGAACGCCTTGAAGCAGCTCCCCTGGACCGGGTCGAAGCCGAGGCCGAAGCCGACGAAGTCGAGGTACTTGACGATCTTCTCCCCGCCGTAGATGCCCTGGACGACGATGCTGGTGCAGGTCTTGCCGAAGAACTGCGGGCGGTGGAAGGCGTAGCCGAGCCGGTCGAGGAACAGCTTCATCATGGCGGAGACCTGGAAGGAGTAGTTCGGCGAAGCGAAGACGACCCCGTCCGACTCGACCATCTTCCGGAGCAGGAGGTCGCGATCGTCCTTCAGCGGGCAGTGCTCCTCGCCCTTCTGGAAGCAGACCTTGCAGCCGCGGCAGGTCTCGATCCGGTAGTCGCCCAGCCGGACGAGCTCGACGTCGACGTCGCCGCGGGCCTGGAGCTGGTCGGCGAACCGGCGCACCGCCTCGTACGTGTGCTTGCGGCTGCCGCAGCCGACGAACGCGGTGACCTTCTTCTTCGGAGCGGCCTGCGCCGGAGCGGTCCCGGCGACGGCCGAGGAGCGCCGACCGGCACGCAGCAGCGCGACCGACAGCACGGCGATCCAGAGCATGGAGACGCCGATGCCGACGCGCTCCCAGAGGCCGATCGTCGGCGTGGGCAGGTTGCGGGCGATGTTCGGGGACTCGAGGCCGGTGAGGATCCCGGTCACGAGCAGGAGCGTCAGGGTGGCCCACGTGTAGAGGCGGAACCGGCGGCCGAGAGTTCCCGCTCCGACGACCAGCATCGTCATGTACAGCACGCTGGTCCCGCAGCCGAGGGCGATGTGCATGACGTCGGTCAGCGTGGCGGGATTCCCGCGCAGGTGCATGGGAGCGAAGAACCAGGCGAAGCCGCTGAGGCCGTAGGCGAGCATCAGCCCGCCGACGACGCGAAGCCGGCGGCGGCCGCGGGTCGTCGTCCAGACGCCCCAGCCGAACGCGGTGACGAGCCCGGCGTAGAGGGCGCCGAACGGGATCCAGAGCGACCGGGTCGGCGCGCCGATCGCGGAGAGCTCGCTGATCGTCTGCGTGACCGAGCTGTAGCTCTCCCACTGCAGCGGCACGAAGACGTTCATGGCGCCGTAGAGCAGTGTGGAGAGGAAGCCGCCCGCGAGCAGCAGGCGCTGGAGGCAGGTGAGGGTCTGCGTCTTGTCGTCGATGCTGGTCATGGTCCGTCACTCCTTCCTTCCGGTCCGCTCGGGGCCGCGCCCCATCGGCGGCCGGGTGGAGGCAAAGCACTCGCCGTGCCAGTACCGCGATCTCGGAATTCCAGAGGGTTGCGGGAACGCCGAAGCGCGGGTCACAACATGTTGCTAGCGGTGCTTCGTCGAAGAGCCGGCGGAGCGGATGCGGTCGACGACCGAGCGGAGGCCGAGCTTGGCGATGCGGAAGTTGAGGGTGGACGGGTTGAGTCCGAGGATCTCCGCCGCGCCGCCGGCCCCGGTGATGCGACCGTGCGTGTGCTCGAGGACCTCCCGAATGTAGCGCCGCTCGGTCTCTTCCAGCGTGAGCCAACTCGTCGCGGTCGCGGCCGGCGGGGCCTTGCGCGGAGCGCCGGCGAGCGGGGGGATGTGCAGGCGCGGCGGCTCGGACAGCAGCGCGGCCCGCTCGATCAGATGCTCCAGCTCGCGGACGTTGCCGGGCCAGGCGTAGTCCTGCAGTCGGCGCATGTCCGCCTCGGAGATGCCGTCGAAGCAGCGCCCGGTGTTCCGGCCGATGCGTTCCATGAAGTAGAGCGCCAGCGTCGGGATGTCCTCCGGGCGCTCGCGCAGCGGCGGGACACGCAGCGGGAAGACGTTGAGCCGGTAGAAGAGATCCTCGCGGAACCGGCCGGCCCGCACTTCGGCCTCGAGGTCGCGGTTGGTGGCGGCGACGAGGCGGAAGTCGGAGCGGAGCGGGCGGGTGCCGCCGACCCGCTCGAAGACGCCCTCCTGGAGCACGCGCAGCAGGCGCACCTGCTCCTCGGGTCCGAGCTCGCCGATCTCGTCGAGGAACAGCGTGCCGCGGTCGGCCAGCTCGAAGCGTCCCTTCACCTGTTCGGTCGCGCCCGTGAACGCTCCGCGTTCGTGCCCGAACAGGCCGCTGGCGACGAGCCCGGGAGCCAGCGACGCGATGTGGACCGTGATGAACGGGCCGGTTCTGCGTCCGCTGCGCTGGTGGATCTCCCGGGCCACCAGCTCCTTGCCGGACCCGGTCTCGCCGAGGACGAGCACCGCGGTCGGAGCGGGCGCGACGCGGTCGAGCAGGTCGAGCATTCGCTGGAGGGCCTCCGAGTGCCCGACGATCGAGCCCGCGGGTGCCGCCGCGGGCTGCCGGCGGTAGTAGTTGATTTCCTGTTCCAGGCGCGTTCGCGTCTCCTCCAGGTCGCGCCACAGGGAGACGTTCTCGACGAGGATGCCGACCTGGGTGCCGAGGACCTCGAGCAGCGTGGCGTCGCTTGGGCCGACGTGGGCCCGGCCGTGGCGGTTCTCCAGGCAGAGCCACCCGCGGTATCCGGTGCCCTGGGCGACGAACGGCACGAGGATCAGCCGGCCTTCGGCGGCCGACGGGCCTGGCTCCGGAGCAGGCTCGAGGAACTCCACGCCACGCGCCGTGCGGTTCCGGAGCCGTTCTACCAGGCCGCGGATCCAGCCCGCATCGCCCCCGCGGGCCGTCAGCACCCGGGGCTCCCCGGACGACTCGACCAGCGCACAGCGCTCGGCACCGAGATCCTCCGAGATCCGCGCCGCGAGATCGCCCCAGCGGCGGCGGTGACCGAGCTCGACACATCCCAGGCGGCCAAGCTGGAGGAACCGCTCGGCCAGCACTGCGGGCGAGGGTCCAGGGGTGTTCTCCGCCGGTTGCAGCTTCGGCAGCCCCGCGCGCAACGCTTGCGCCTCGGCCCGCAGCCGGGTGGCGTCCTTTCCGCGGCCGTTTCGCTCGGCCCAGCCGGCCGCCTCCTCCAGCGTGCAGGCGAGCCCGGGGAGCGTGCCGGCCTCGCGCAGGAGCGCCGCGCTGCGCTCCAGGTGCTCGTCGATCTCCTTTCGGACGCGGTCGTCGAGCGGGTCGCGCGTCTTCCGCCGGGCCAGGAATCGGTGCGTCGTCCCCTGCATGAAGACGTCCGGCCACCAGGTCATCCGCTCGAGCTCGCCCTCCAGCGTCATCCCTTCGACCTGCGGCCGGCCCTCGACCTCGATCCACTCCAGCAGCTCCAGCAGGGCGGTGCCGGCGTAGTGCGCGAACGCCGGCGGGGTCATGCGCGCGCGGTGCGCGGCTTCCAGCGCCGCGTGCACCTCGCCCGTCCGCCCGTCGCGCCACAGCGACCACGCCCGGAACACCGCCGCCATGAACCGGAACTGCGGCTCGAACCCGGCCGCCTGCCAGAACGCGTGCGCCTGCTCGGCCGGCGCGCGGGCGCTGTCGGCGTCGTGTCCCTCCACGTACAGCCCGGCGAGGAACGCGCGGGCCAGGCCCACGAGTGCCGGGCGGCCCTCCCGCTCGCCCTGCGCCAAGAGGCGGTGGACGATGTCGATCGCCTGCGGGTAGCCGCCGGTGTGGAAGTGCGCCCAGGCGAGGGCGCACAGCGGCGATTCCGGGACGGGGCTGTCGAACACGCCGAACGGGCAGTTCCAGCGTCCCTGCGCGTCGGTCTCTTCGACCTGTTTCCACGGGGCCGCGAACAGCTCGTACGGCAGGTCGCGCTGGTTCGCCTCGAACTGGCGGACGCAGTCCCGCATGCGCCCGGCAGCCAGTTGGACCAGCGCCAGGTACACGCGGAACTCGCCCTCGGCGTCCGGGTCGTCGAGGGCCTGCGCGGCATCCCGCGCCGCCTCGAAGGCGGCCTGCGAGCCGGCGTGGTCGCCGGCCCAGATGCCGAACCAGCCCTCCGCACACCGCAGCGTGACCTGGCTCCGCAGGTCGCCGCACGCCACGGCGGCGGCCAACGCCTCGGCCACCAGCGGGGCACCCAGCCAGTCGGCGTTGCGGAAGATGCGGATGCAGCCGACGACGACGCGGACCCAGCCGCCGGGGCCGTCGGGAAAGCGATCGCGCGGGGCCTGGACGAGCGCCCGGCAAACCCGCTCGACCAACGGCATCCGGCGAGCGCGGGCCGCGTCGCGAACCACCAGCGCCGCGGCGGCGATCAACTCGGGGCAGCAAGCCGTCGCCCGCCAATCCTCGAGCGTGCACTCCTCGAGCAGGGCGGCCTTGCGCGCGGCGTCCTGCCAGCGGAAACAGCCCTGTCCGGCGGATGTGTCCTCGACGATCCACTTCTCGTCGAGGGCGAGGTCCAGCCAGGCCCACAGTTCGGCCGGACGCACGACGTTCCACTGGACCATCGAGTCGACCGAGACGGCACCCGGGCTCAGCGACAGTGCGAGCCCGATCCTGCGCGACGACTCGGCGGGAACCGTACCCCTGGTCTTCCTGGTCGGCATGGCGCGCTCCCTCCGTGCGGCGGAATCGGCCGCCCTGTCCGGTCTCGAAGGGCCGAGCCACGCTAGCACTCCCCCGCTTCCGCGATCCAGAGCGCCCCCCGGCCGGCCCGCGCCGCGAAACCGCCGCTTGCCGGAGGCGGCGGTTCCGGTCCAGACTGCCCGGACGGAGGGTCGGATGACCGGACGGACTGTCGCGAAGCTGGGCCTGCTCGTACTTCTGCCCGCTGCCTTCGTGGCCGCCTGCGGCGGCGACAGCGGCCCGACCGGGGACGCCGACGACGTGGCGCCGGCCGAGGACGGTTCGGGCGTCGACGCGGACGCGGCGACCGACGCGGACGTTCCCGGCGACGTCGAGACCGACGCCGCGGACGAGTCGACCGCGGACGCGGACACCGTCGCGGACGTCGACGGCCAAGCCGAGGCGGTCGTCTGCGAGCTGGCGCCGAGCTGCGCCGGGGCCGGAGCGCCCCCGGTCGATGCCCCGCACGTCCCCGACCTGGACGTTCCGGCCAAGTCGACCGATCCCGCGGACTGCGAGCCGGCCCGATTGCGCATCGCACTGCGCAACCTGACGGTCCACGACGCGCTGGACGGCGCGTCCGGAGACCTCGTGTACTGCATCGTGCAGGCCGCAGCGGCCGGCGGCTCGGAGCTCCGCGTGACGCCGCTCACCCCGAGCCTCGCCGACGGCGAGAGCCACGCCTACGGCCTCGACCACGGCGTCGTCTGGGGCCACGATCCCGCCTTCGCCGACCCGGGCGGCGACCTGCTGTTGACCTACGACTGCGTCGAGAACGACGACACGACGGCGTACGAAGGGCTGGTCACGGCGATCGGCGACGCCGCCTCGGCGGTCGGAGGGCGCCTGGTCGACGGCGCGTGGGTGTTCGACGCGTCCGGGGTGACGGGGCCGATCGTGTCGGCCGCGCTCGCCGTTCTCTCCGGCGACGACGCCGTGTTCCACGCGCAGCAGACGATGCCCCGCTCGGCGCAGCTCGAGTTGACCAACGGCGGCACGTGGACGGTCCGGCGGGCGGGGTCGGCGGGCCCGTCGACCTGGGACTGGGAGCTTTCCCTGCTCGTCTGGGGCTGCGTCGACAACGGCCGCTGAGGAGGTTCCCGTTGAAGTTGCGCAACTTCCTGCCCGCCTTGCTGCTCTTGCCGGCCGCTCCCTTGGCGGCGCGCGCGGACCACGCCGGCATGGTGTACCAGTCACCCGGGCAGGACGCGACCCGGCAGGTGAACATCAGCTGGCACTCCACCGAGGCCGACGAGGTCCTCGAGTACACGAAGGCGAGCGATCCGGGCTACGCGAGCTCCACCACGCTGTCCGTCGCCGCCGGCTCGCCGACCCTGGACGCGACGACCTTCGCCTCGAACAGCTTCTACCGCTATCGGGTGACGCTGGACGATCTGGACAGCGGCTCCGACTACATCTTCCGGATCGGCAGCACGACCGTCACGGAGGACCGGCGGTTCCGGACGGCCGGCGGCTTCGGCGAGTTCAGCTTCCTCTTCATGAGCGATGTCCATGCCTATCCGCCCATTCCGAACCGGGTGGCCAAGGCGGTCGAACTGGTCTCGCAAGCGACGCGAATGGCCGGCGACCTCGACTTCATCGTCTTCACGGGCGACCTGACGGCGCACGGCGCGAACTACACCCACTGGGAGAGTCTCGCCGCCGCCGCCTTCGCGAGCGACTTCATGATGGCCGCGACGCCGGGCAATCACGACTACTACAACTCGTCGGCCACGACGATCGACGACCGCTTCTTCAACGCCGTGTTCCACAACCCCGGCAACGGCGCCCCGTTGGCGCCGAACACCACCTACTGGTTCCGGTACAACGGCGCGATCTTCATTTCGCTGAACACGGAGGCCTACTCGACGGCCCAGCTCGACTCGCAGCGGACCTGGCTGGTCGACGTCGTCGAGAACAACCCGGCCCAGTACTACATCGCCTTCGCCCACAGAGCCTTCTTCCTCGGGAGCACGACCACCGTGGGTGGTGGAACGGTCCGAAAGAGCTCGAACAGCTATGCCAACTTCGGTCAGTTGCTGGAGGAACTGGAGGTCGACCTCGTGCTGGCCGGAGACGATCACGTCTACGTCAGGACCAAGCCGATCGACGGCGGGGCGGTGTCGGCATCGGGCGTCGGGACGGTCTACCTCACCGCGAACCAGATCGGCGACCGGGGCGCCATGGCCGCGAGCAGCCTCGGGGAGTACGGCGCGGCGATCTACGGCGGCTCGTCGGAGAGCAACTACATCAGCACCGTCTCCACGATCACGATCACGGACACCGCCATCCATGGGCAACTGCTCGATGCGGACGGAGTGGTGCACGACAGCTACACGATCCCGGCCCGGCGTCCGCCGCCGGTGGACGAGTTCGACCCGGAGGCCTACGTCAACGCCTTCTCGGCCCACGTCAACCCGGCCGACCTGGAGTTCGGCATCCTCCGCTTCCGGGCCGCGGGTCACGACCGGGTGGAGCGGATCGAGGTCTCGAACGCGGACCTTCCCGGTGCGGTCTATGCATCGTTCACGCCGGTCGAGGGCCAGACCGAGGAGTTCTTCGGCCCGCTGGAGCCGGGCCTGACCTATCCGCTCACGGTGTCCGTCCGCTTGCGGGACGGCACCTCGAGGACGGCGCGGCTCACGCTGATCAACCGGCTCGATCCGGGTTCCTACGACCGCCTGCGGGTGGAGCGGGCGGCGGACGCGATTCTGCTGCTCTGGGACAACCACTTCGTGGCCGGCGAGATCGAGCGCATCGACGTGTCGGTGAACGAGGACTGGACGGCGAGCCTGTCCGGGGACGCTTCGGCCCTGGAGATCACCGCGGGAATCCGTGAAGGCTCGAATCTCGTCACCTTCAGCGTGATCGACCGCTACGGAGCGCTGATCTTCGCGGAGAGCCTGGACTACCTGCACTCCGGTCCTCCGGTGGTCGAGGACCCGCCGGTGTTCGAGGAGGTGGACGGCTGCACCGGGTGCAGCGCCGCGGGCGCCCCCGGCTCGACGATGCTCCTCGTGGCGCTGTTCCTGCTCGCCGTGCGACGCCGGACCGCGACGCGGTCGACGACCGGCAGACGAAGTCCGCGGTAGGGCCGGCCGCGGCCGGCGGGCCCGGCGCCGGGGCTCAGGGTCGCAGGTCCGCCAGCACCGCGTCGGCGACCTTCTGGCCGCACAGGATCACCATCGGCGTCCCCGGGCCGGGGTTGACGGTGCCGCCCACGAAGTAGAGGTTGTCGCAGAGCACCGAGCGCTTCGGCGCCTTGAACGCCATGTTGCGCGTCCGGTCGCTCACCGCGCCGTAGATCGCCCCGCGGTTGGTCAGGTACATCCGCTGCAGGTCCTCGGGCAGCAGCACGTCCTCCACCACCACGTGCCGCCGCAGGTCACGCAGCCCCATCCGCTCGAGCTTGTCGAGCACGCGCTGCTGGAGCGCCTCGTACGCGGCGGCCGTGAACGGCGGATCCTGGACGCACGGGATGTGCGGCAGGACCTTGATCACGTCGCAGCCGGGCGGCGCGATCGTGTCGTCGGTCCGCGTGGCGCAGACCACGTACAGCGTCGGGTCGTCCGGCAGCCGGTGCTCGACGTGGATCTGGTGCAGGAAGCGGCGCGGGTCGGCGGAGTAGAAGAAGTTGTGGTGCGCCAGCTGCGGATAGCGGCAATCGACGCCGAGGTCGAGCACCAGGCCCGAGGCAGCGGGGGCGAGCGCGTACTCGTGGGCCCGCAGCACGGGTCCGGTCTCGCCGAGCAGCCGGCGGTAGGCCGGCACGACCTCCATGTTGCAGACGACGAGGTCGCCGCGAACGCTCCGGCCGTCGGCGAGCCGCAGGCCGTCGACCCGCTTGCCGCGGCGCTCGAGCGCGGTGACCTCGGAGTTCAGGTGGACCTGCACGCCGAGCTCCGCGAGCAGCCGGGTCAGCGCCCGCGCGTAGCCGTACATGCCGCCGGGGACGTACCACAGGCCGTGGGCCAGCTGGGACCAGGCGAGCGAGTTGAGCAGCGCCGGGGCGCGGTAGGGCGACGAGCCGACGTACTTGACGAAGAACTCGAGCAGCTGCGCCAGCGGCTCGTGCTTCACGTGGCGCCGCACCCCCTGGTCCATCCGGCGGAACCAGTCGATGCCGGTCAGCGCCTCGCGCTGGCTCTTGCCGCGCAGCACCTCCCAGAACCAGTCCGCCCCGCGCTCGAGGTACGCGTCCTCGGCGAAGTCGTAGAGCGTGCGCGAGTACTCGACGAACGAGCGGTAGCCGGCGGGGTCGGCGCCGATGCGGGCCACCTCGCGCTCCATCGTCGCCGGGTCGCGGTGCAGGTCGATCGTCAGGCCGTCCTCGAAGAACCCGCGCCATTGCGGCGCGACCTCGACGAACCGGACGTAGTCCTCCATCCGCTTCCCGGCCCGTTCGAACGGGCGGCGGAAGTAGTGCGGGAGGATGAAGATCGACGGCCCGAGGTCGAAGCTGTAGCCGCGGACCGTCTTGGTGTTGAGCTTGCCGCCGAGCTTGTCGTTCTTCTCGAACAGCTCCACGGCGAAGCCCTCGGCCGCCAGACCGGCGGCGGCGGACAGGCCGCCGAGACCGCCGCCGACCACCAGCACCCGTTCCGTGCGTCGTCGCTCCATGGCGTCGTCCCTCCCGTCAGGCCGCCGGGCGCCCCGGTCGTCGAGGCGCGATGCGGTCGGCGCAGTTCAACCCCGAGATCGTCACGGCGACGACGCCCTCCCCGGGGAACGTCGAGTCGCCGACGAGGTGCAGGCCCTCGAGCTCGGTGCCGTTGCCGGCACGCCGGTGCAGCGACTGCGAGCGCACCTGGGCGGGGCCGCCGACGGCCCCGTAGCGGCGTCCCAGCTCGCGCTCCAGTCGCGCGGGGCTGAGCGCGGCCAGCACCCGGCCGCGCTCGCCGATCCCCGGCAACAGCTGCTCGGCCAGCCCCAGGGCCCGGGCCGTCCACTCGCGGTCGAGCTCCGGTCGGTCGACGGCCGGGCCGCCGCGCCCGGTCGTCCAGCGCTCGTACGGCGCGACGTGGACCAGCGTCACGGCGTGCCGACCGGGGGGCGCGAGGGCCGGGTCGTCGAGGCTCGGCACGTAGCAGATCGTCGCTCGGGACAGCCCCGTGGCGGCGTCCGGAATGCCGACGGTGTGGTTCTGGAACCCCGCCGGGACCAGCTCCGCCGGCACCGACACGCAGGTCACGAAGGCCGAGAACGACGGTTCCAGCC
>CAZMRP010000091.1:0-11380 GCA_964568275.1 uncultured Myxococcales bacterium | reverse complement strand
CGTTCGTCCAGCGGCGTCAGGGCGCCGCCGCGGGGCGCTCGCGCCAGGGCCGCGCGCCGCGCCTGCACCACGGCGACGAGGCACAGGGCGAGGGCCGCGCCGGCGAGCGCCTGGACCCAGGGCGAGGCGAGCAGCGGCAGGGCGTCGCGGCCGAAGACGAACGGCGGGATCAGCGTCACCGGCAGCACCAGGCACAGGAACAGGGCGCCGGCGTCCGGACTGCGACGCAGGCTGAGCAGGCCGGTGAGCAGCGTGAGCAGGGCGAGTCCGGCCCAGACGGCGGCGACCAGATCGCCGGTGAGGGCGGGCAGCAGGCCGAGCAGGATCCACAGTTGCAGGCTGCAGACGGCGGCGACGACCAGCCACATCGCTCGGGGGCATACCACAGGCGTCGCCGCGGCGCCACCGGCAACCGCCCGATTCGCAAGGCGAATTGCCGTGCCCGCGCGTGCCCGTTGCGCCTTGACACCGGCAGAGGGCTAGCGTATGCCCGGAGCGATGATCGATTTCCCCGGTGGGCGGGACGAGGCGCTCCGGCCGTGTGAACGCGCCGTGATCATCACCGGGAATTACGGGAGCGGAAAGACGGAGGTCGCGGTCAACTGGACGCTGGCCCTGGCGCGTTGGGGTGTCGCGCCGCTGGCGATCGCAGACCTGGATGTCGTGAACCCGTACTTCCGCTGTCGCGAGGCGGCTTCGTTGATGGAGCGTCACGGCGTGCAGGTGATCGTGCCGCAGGGCGAGCAGTTCCATTCGGAGCTGCCGATCATCCTGCCCGAGATCAAGGGGCGGTTGCAGCGCACGGACGGGGTCGTCGTGCTCGACGTGGGCGGGGACGACGTCGGTGCGCGCGTGCTGCACTCGTTTGCCGGGGCGATCGGCGCGCACGAGATGCTGCAGGTGGTCAACGCCTTCCGGCCGTTCACCGACACGCTGGACGGCTGCCTGCGGATCCAGGACGAGATCGAGGCGTCGAGCGGGCTGGCGATGACGGGGATCATCAGCAACGCCCACTTGATCGACGAGACGGACGTGGACGTGATCGCGCGCGGTGCGGAGCTGGCGGTGCGGGTCGCGGAGCGTCGCGGCCTGGCCTTCCGGTTCCTGACCGCGATGCAGCCGTTGGCGGCGGCGGCGGCGGCGAGGACGGGACTCCCCGTGCTGCCGCTCGAGCGCTGGATGGTGCCGCCGTGGAAGGCGCGGCCGCGCGAGGTGGGGCCGCTGTTCAAGGTCTGAGGGTGCCGGCCGAGGGCCGCGAGGAGAGCAAGATGCCGAGGGTGCAAGTCGATCGGGACCGCTGCAAGGGCTGCGAGCTGTGCGTGCAGGCCTGCCCGCAGAAGGTGCTGGAGATCTCGCCGCGGATCAACTTCAAGGGTTACTTCCCGGCCGAGCCGCGTCATCCCGAGTTGTGCCTGGGGTGCCGGATCTGTGCGATCACCTGTCCGGACGTGGCGATCGAGATTGCCGTCCACGGGTGCCGCTACAACTACTTCGACTACTGAGCGTCGTCGGGGGCGCGCTGCGGAGGCACCGGATGGCCAAGAAGCTGATGAAGGGGAACGAAGCGATCGGGGAGGCCGCCATCGTCGCGGGCTCGCGGGCCTACTTCTGCTACCCGATCACGCCGCAGACCGAGGTGGCGGAGTACCTGGCGAAGCGGATGCCGGAGATCGGCGGGGTGTTCCTGCAGGCGGAGAGCGAGCTGGCGGCGAGCCAGATGATCTTCGGCGCGGCGGCCGCCGGGGCCCGCGTGTTCACGTCGTCGTCCAGCCCCGGGATCAGTCTGATGGCCGAGGCGATGAGCTACATCGCGGCGGCGGAGCTGCCGGCGGTCTTCGTCAACATCATCCGCTGCGGACCGGGCCTCGGCGGCATCCTGCCCTCCCAGGGCGACTACCTGCAGGCGACCAAGGGCGGCGGACACGGCGACTACCGCTTCCTGGTGCTGGCGCCCTCGACGATCCAGGAGACCGTCGACCTGATGATCGAGGCCTTCCGCCTGGCGGACAAGTACCGCAACCCGGTGATCCTGATCGGCGACGGGTTGATCGGCCAGATGATGGAGCCGGTGGATCTCGACGGCCACACCGCCCCGCCGCCGCTCGACACCTCCGCCTGGGCCACGACCGGCTGCGTGGGCCGCGAGCCGCACATCGTCAAGACGCTGTTCCTCGATCCGAACGTGCTCGAGCAGCGCAACCGCAGGCTGCGGGACAAGTACGAGCAGATGAGGCGCGAGGAGGTGCGGTTCGAGTCGTACCTCTGCGACGACGGCCCGGAGCTGCTGGTGGTGGCCTACGGCACCACGGCCCGCGTGGTCCGCACGGCGATCGACCGGCTGCGCGAGGAAGGCGCGAAGCTCGGGATGTTCCGCCCGATCTCGGTCTTCCCGTTCCCGGACGAGCAGCTGCGGCAGCTGGCCCACCAGCCGTCGGTCAAGAACGTGCTGGTGGTGGAGATGAGCATGGGGCAGATGCTGGAGGACGTGGAGCGTGCCCTGCAGGGCCGGCGGCCGCTGCACTTCTACGGACGCGGGGGCGGAAACGTCCCGTCGCCCGAGGAGATCTTCCGCGAGTGTCGGCGGCTCCTGGGCAACGGACAGGGAGGTCGGGCATGAGCGCGCCGACGACGATCTTCAAGCGTCCCGACTCGCTGCGGGACGCGTTCACCCACTACTGTCCGGGCTGCACCCACGGGGTGATCCACCGCCTGATCGCCGAGACGCTCGACGAGCTCGGCCTGCGGGAGCGCACGGTCGGCATCGCCCCCGTCGGCTGTTCGGTGCTGGCCTACAACTACTTCTACTGCGACTTCCAGGAGGCCGCGCACGGGCGCGCCCCGGCCCTGGCCACCGGCGTCAAGCGCGTGTTGCCGGACCGGATCGTGTTCACCTACCAGGGCGACGGCGACCTGGCGTCGATCGGCACGGCGGAGATCCTGCACGCCGCCAACCGCGGCGAGAAGTTCACCACGATCTTCGTCAACAACGCGGTCTACGGCATGACCGGCGGCCAGATGGCGCCGACCACGATGCCGAACCAGGTCACCACCACCTGCCCGCGCGGCCGCGACGTGGCCCAGGTCGGTTGGCCGCTGCCGGTGGCCGACGTGCTGGCCCAGTTGCGTACGCCGGCCTACGTCGAGCGGGTGGCGGTGCACACGCCCCGCCAGATCGTCAACGCCAAGCGCGCCATCAAGCAGGCCTTCCGCTACCAGGCGGAGAACCGCTGCTTCTCGTTCGTCGAGGTGCTGTCGACCTGTCCGACCAACTGGGGCAAGACCCCGGCCGAGGCCTGCAAGTGGCTGGACGAGGTGATGGTCCCGTATTTCAAGCTCGGGTTGAAGAAGTCGCCCGACCGTCCGCCGGTGGAGTGAGGAGGGGACGATGCAACGCGAGGTGACGTTCGCGGGCTTCGGCGGCCAGGGGATCATGACCGCCGGGAAGCTGCTGGCCCTGGCGGGGATGGCCGAGGGGAAGGAAGTGGCCTGGATCCCGTCCTACGGGCCCGAGATGCGAGGCGGGACGGCGTTCTGCACCGTCGTGATCGCCGACCGGCTGATCGGTTCGCCGATCGTCAACGACCCGGAGAACGCGTTCGTGTTCAACCGGCCGAGCCTGGACAAGTTCGGGCCGCGCGTGCGGCCGGGCGGCGTCCTGCTGATCAACAGCTCCTTGGTCGACGTGCAATCCGAGCGGCAGGACATCCAACAGTGCTGCGTGCGCTGCAACGACATCGCCAACGCGCTGAAGAACGGCCGCTCGATCAATCTCGTCGGCCTGGGCGCCTTCGTCGCCCGCACGGGGATGGTCGGGCTGGACACCCAGCGCGCGGTGCTCCACAAGGAGTTCGGCAAGAAGGGGAAGGAGGCCGTGCTCCAGGCCGCCACGGAGGTGTTCGAGGCGGGGGTCCAGGCGGTGCTGGAAGGGCAAGGGGCGAAGGCGCCATGAATGCGACGACCGAACCGACCTGCGACCTGACGCGAATGGACGCGATCCTGGCGCGCTACCCGGCGGAGCGCCGTTCGCTGGTGATGGTGCTCCAGGACGTGCAGAAGGCCTACCAGTACCTGCCGCGGCCCGCCCTGGAGCGGGTGGCGGAGGCGCTGGCCGTGCCCCGCTCCCACGTGTTCCACCTGGCGACGTTCTACAAGGCCTTCAGCCTCAAGCCGCGCGGGCGCCACATCTGCACGGTCTGCATGGGCACGGCCTGCCACGTGCGCGGCGCCCTGCGGCTGGTGGAGCACGTCGAGCGGCGGGCGGGCCTCAAGGCCGGCGAGACCACGCCGGACCTGGAGCTGACGCTGGAAACGGTCAACTGCGTCGGCGCCTGCGCCCTGGGACCCGTGGTGATCGTCGACGGCGAGTACGTCGGCTCGGCGACCACGATCAAGGTCGACAAGGCGCTCAAGGGGATCGTCAAGGGGGCCGTCGAGGAGCAGCAAGCATGACCAGACGGATCACGGACGCCGCCCACCTGGAGCGGCTCCGCGCGGAGCTGCAGGCCGCGCGGGATCCCGAGCGCAAGGCGATTGCGGTCTGCGCGGGGACCGGCTGCGTGGCCTACGGGGCCCGCAAGCTGACCGCGGCCTTCCGCGAGGCGGTGGCGGCGCGCAAGCTCGACGTCGAGGTGCGGGCCACGGGCTGCCACGGCTTCTGCGAGCGCGGGCCGCTGGTGGTGGTCTTCCCGTCGCACATCTTCTACCAGCGCGTGCAGCCCGCGGACGTGGACGAGATCCTCGACCGCACCGTGGCCCGGGGGGAGGTGCTCGAACGGCTGCTGTATGCCGACCCGACGACGGGGCAGCAGCACGTCCACGAGGACGAGGTGCCGTTCTACGCGCACCAGCACCGGCTGATCCTCGGGTTCAACGGGAAGATCGACCCCGAGAGTCTGGACGACTACGTGGCCAACGGCGGGTACCGCGCCCTGGCGCGCACGTTGACCTCGCTGCTGCCCGAGCAGGTGATCGAGGCGGTGACGAAGGCCGGGTTGCGCGGCCGGGGCGGCGCCGGCTTCCCGACCGGACGCAAGTGGGCCCTCTGCCGCCAGGCGCTCGGCCATCCCAAGTACGTGGTCTGCAACGCCGACGAGGGCGACCCCGGGGCGTTCATGGACCGTTCGGTGCTCGAGGGCAACCCCCACGGCCTGGTGGAGGGACTGCTGCTCGGCGCCTACGCCATCGGCGCCCGCGAGGGCTTCGTCTACGTGCGCAACGAGTACCCGCTGGCCGTGGAGCGCCTGACGCTGGCGATTGCGGCGGCGCGGGAGCGCGGCCTGCTGGGCAGCAACATCCTCGGCCGCGACTTCTCGTTCGACATCCAGATCACCCGCGGCGCCGGCGCCTTCGTCTGCGGCGAGGAGACGGCGCTGCTCGGCTCGGTGGAGGGCAACCGCGGCCAGCCGCGCTTCCGCCCGCCCTACCCCGCCCAGAGCGGTCTGTGGGGCAAGCCGACGGTGATCAACAACGTCGAGACGTGGGTCAACGTGCCGTTGATCCTCGACCGCGGCGCGGACTGGTACGCGGGGATCGGCACCGCCGGCAGCAAGGGCACCAAGATCTTCAGCCTGGTGGGCAAGGTCAACAACACCGGGCTGGTCGAGGTACCGATGGGCGCCACGCTGCGCCACATCGTCTACGGCATCGGCGGCGGGATCCAGGGCGGCCGGGCGTTCAAGGCGGTGCAGACCGGCGGGCCGTCCGGCGGCTGCCTGCCGACGGACCAGCTCGACCTGCAGATCGACTTCGAGTCGTTGACCGCGGCCGGCTCGATGATGGGCTCGGGCGGCATGATCGTGATGGACGACCGGACGTGCATGGTCGACGTCGCGCGCTACTTCATCGACTTCCTGATCGAGGAATCCTGCGGCAAGTGCGTCCCGTGCCGCGAGGGCTTGACGCAGATGGGGCACCTGCTCCACGCGATCACCGAAGGCCGGGCGACCGACGCGACGCTCGCGGCGCTGGAGGCGCTGGCTCCGGTGATCCAGGACGCCAGCCTGTGCGCCCTGGGCCAGACCGCGCCGAACCCGGTGCTGTCGACGATCAAGTACTTCCGCGACGAGTACCTGGCGCACATCCGCGACCGGCGCTGCCCGGCGGGCGTCTGCAAGGCGCTGATCACCTACAGCATCAACGACAAGTGCACCGGCTGCATGGTCTGCGCCCGACAGTGCCCGGAGCACGCGATCACGGGGGAGCGGAAGCAGCTGCACGTCATCGACACGGCCAAGTGCACCCGCTGCGGCATCTGCCAGTCGGTGTGCAAGTTCGACGCTGTGGACGTGCGCTAGAGGAGCCGGCCGATGATCGTCACCATCAACGGACGCGACCTGATCGCCAGCCCCGAGGAGACCCTGTTGCAGGTGGCTCGGCGGAACGGCATCGCCATCCCGACGTTGTGCGAGCACGCCGGCCTGGAGGCCTGGGGCGGCTGCCGGCTGTGCGTGGTGGAGATGTCCCGGACCGCCGGCGGCCCGGTGCGGGTGGTGCCGTCCTGCCTGCAACCGGTGGAGGAAGGGCTGCGGGTCGAGACGCACACCGCGCGCATTCTCGGCATCCGCGCCACCCTGCTCGACCTGCTGCTGGCGCGGACGCCCGAGGCGCCGCGCATCCGCGAGCTGGCGCTGGAGCACGGCGTCAAGCGCACGTCGTTCGTGCCGCGGGTCGACCCCGACAAGTGCATCCTGTGCAGCATCTGCGTGCGGGCCTGCGCCGCCGTCGGCGCCGACGCCCTCGGCACGGCGGGACGAGGCGCCGCCGGACGGATCTCGCTGCCCTTCGGCGAGGACGCCTCGGCCTGCGTGGGCTGCGGCGCCTGCGCGCTCTCCTGCCCGACCGGGGCGATCGAGATGACCGACCGCGGACTCGCGCGACGGATCTGGGGTCGGACGTTCGAGCGGATCCCGTGCGCGACGTGCGGCGCGCCGACGCTGACGCGCGAGCACGCGGCGCACCTCGTCCGACGCACCGAGCTGCCGGCCGAGCGGTTCGGCGTCTGCGACCGCTGCCGGCGCGAGCAGGCGAGCCGGCAGTTCCTGGACCTGGTGGGGAAGTAGGGGTGCGGCCATGACCAAGCGGTTGACGGTCACTCCTTCGCGATGCATCGGCTGCCGGACCTGCGAGATCGCGTGCGCGTTCTCCCATCCGGTGAGCGCGGCGGCCGGCCCGCCGGCGCCCGGCCTGACGCGCATCCGGGCCTTCCCGGTGCGGCCACCCGAGCGCGGCATCCCCGTGGTCTGCCTGCAGTGCGACCAGCCGGCCTGCGTGACGGTCTGCCCGACGCAGGCGCTGCAACGCGACGAGCGGACGGGCGCCGTGCTGGTACACGAGGACCGCTGCATCCGTTGCCGGGCCTGCGTCTGGGCCTGCCCCTGGGGCAACGTCGGCTTCGATCCCGGCCGCACGGTGGTCTACAAGTGCGACCTGTGCGGGGGCGACCCGCAATGTGCCCGCTACTGCCCGTCCCGGGCGCTCGAGCAGCTCGACTGAGGGAGGCAAGGCGATGAAGCGCATCTACTTCTGTCCGGCATGCAGTTCGACGCTCAACCCGAACGTCAAGATCATCCTCTCCGCCGCCAAGGAGGGCGCGTCGGGCCTGCTGCTGTTCAGCCCGCAGCCGGGCAACTACGAGGTGATCGCTCCGGAGGAGCTGGAGCTGCAGCCGGGCGATCGGCTCGACTTCCGCTGCCCGGTCTGCGGCAAGAGCCTGGTCTCGCGGGCCAACGACCTGTTCGCCGAGCTGGGCTTCCGGCTGAGCAACGGCACCGAGGGCCGGGTGCACTTCGCCCGGCGCTACGGCGAGCACGCGACGTTCTACATCACGAAGGAGGAGGTCCGCTCCTTCGGCGAGAACGCCGACGTCTACTCGAACCTCAACTTCTTCGGCGCCGGCGAGGTCGAGATTCCCCAGGACTGAGCCCGTCGGGCTCCCGCGTCGGGGTTCACTTCTCGTCCTCGCTGCGCGCGGACTGCCGCAGTCGACTGTGGCGCAGGCCGTAGGCCAGGTACAACCCCAGACCGATCGCGAACCAGATCGCGAACCGGATCCAGGCGGTCGACGGCAGGCCGAGGATCAGGTACAGGCAGGCCAGGATCCCGAGGATCGGCACCACGGGAACGAACGGCGTGCGGAACGGCCGGGGTCGGTCGGGGTCGCGATAGCGCAGGACGAGGATGCCGGCGCAGACCAGCAGGAAGGCGGACAGCGTGCCGATGTTGCACAGGTCGGCCATCTCATCGAGGCTGGCCACGGACGCGGCGAGCGCCACGGCCACGCCGCACCAGATCGTGGCCACGTGCGGCGTCTGGAACCGGGGGTGGACCCGGGACATCGCCGGGGGCAGCAGCCCGTCGCGCGACATCGCGTAGAAGATGCGGGGTTGCCCGAGTTGGAACACGAACAGCACGGCGGTGTGGGCGACGATCGAGCCGAAGGCGATGAAACCGGCCGCCCAGTCGGCGGCCCCGACCTTCCGCATCGCCACGGAGAGCGGCTCGGCCGTATTGAGTTCGTTCCACGGCACCATGCCCGTCAAGACCGCGGCCACGACGACGTAGATCACCGTGCAGACGACGAGCGAGCCGAGGATGCCGATCGGGAGGTTGCGGGCGGGATTCCGGGTCTCTTCGGCCATGGTCGACACGGCATCGAAGCCGATGTAGGCGAAGAAGATCACGGCGGCGCCGGCCTGGATGCCGGCCCAGCCGTTCGGCGCGAAGGGGGTCCAGTTCTCGGGCTTGATCCAGAACACGCCCACGACCACGAAGAAGCCCAGCACCACCAGCTTGATTGCCACCATCACGGCGGTGAAGCGGGCGCTCTCCTTGATCCCGAGCACCAGCACCGCGGTGAGGCTGGCGACGATGAACACGGCCGGGAAGTTGAAGACGATGGGCACGCCGAAGACGTGCGGGGCCTGGGCGAGGATCTCCGGCGTGTTGAGCGCGGTGCGCAGATCGGTGGCCAGCCAGACCGGGAATTCCACGCCGAAACCACGCACGAATTCGCAGAAGTACCCGGACCAGGAGACCGCCACGGCGACGTTCCCGACGGCGTACTCGAGGATCAGGTCCCAGCCGATGATCCAGGCGATGACCTCGCCCAGCGTGGCGTAGGCGTAGGTGTAGGCGCTGCCGGAGATCGGCACCAGGCTCGCGAACTCGGCGTAGCACAGACCGGCGAAGGCGCAGGCCGCGCCGGTGAGCAGGAACGAGACCATCAGCGCGGGGCCGGCGCCGAGCCGCACCGCGTCGCCGGCGGCGGCCGTCCCGACCAACGCGAAGATCCCCGCACCGATGATGCCGCCGATGCCGAAGATGATCAGGTCGATCGGCCCGAGCACGCGCTTGAGCCGGTGTTTCTGCCGCTCGGCCTCGCCCAGGATCCGGTCGAGCCCCTTGACCCGAAACATGGTCCCCAGGGTGGACATTGTGCGGGCACCCTAGCCGAACTCGAGCCCGTCAGGCAATCGTCCCGTGCGGGTCAGAAGGGGGCGAAACCGTTGTGGGACCAGTAGTCGTCCTGCAGCGCTCGTTGCTGCGCCAGCAGCGCCTCGTGGTGGCCGCGCTCCCATTCCGCCAGCTCCTCGAAGAAGCCCCGGACCGCGGGATCGGCCGCCTGTTGCGCCTGTGCGCGGTAGAATTCGATCGCGCTCTGCTCCAGATGAACGCCGACCCCCAGCGCGCTCATCTCGAAGTGCGCGTCTCCGATCCGGGCGCGCAGCGCGGGGGAGAAGATCGGGCTGTCGGCCGCCACGGCGTGCGGCCGGCCGAGTCGCACCTGCGCGTCGACCCGGCCCGTCTCGGCCAGCGAGCGGTACTGGGCCTTGAGATACGCCGCGTGTTGCAGCTCCTCCTCGGCCAGCGCCTGGAACACCGTGCGCCCCTGCTCGTCCTGCGTGCTCCGGGCGGCCATCAGGTAGAAACCGTACCCCTCGTGCTCGGCGGCGATCGCCCGGCGCAACGCCTCGAGCAACTGCTTCTCGTCCTGGCTCATCGTCGTCCTCCTGGCCTTGCCTTCGACCGTCACCACCCCCCGGGTTCGCGGTTCGCGCGGCGCCGGCCCGCCCTCGTACGGTGCGGTCGGCCGACCGACCGCGGGTGGCGCCGGCGGTCCGGGCCGCGACGGGTCTACTCCCCGAGTTGACGTTGAACGGCCTCGAGCGCCCGTTGGGCATCGCTGTTGTTCGGGTTCCGCGCCAGCAGCTTCTCGAATTGCCGCTTGGCATCCGCGAGTCGGCCGACGCGCACGTAGGCCATGCCCAGATCCATGTTGCCCTGGTTGCGGTAGATCGGCTCGAGGTAGCGCACGGCGTCCTCGAAGTCCCCCTGCTGGAACGCCGTGCGTCCCAGCCCGATCTTCGCCCGGTTGTTCTGCGGGTGGAGCCGCAGCGCCTCTTCGTAGGCGGATCGCGCCCCGCCGAAGTCCCGCGCGGCGAGCTTGCTGTCGCCCTGGGCGACCAGTTCGTTGGCCCGCGCCAGGTCCTCGGCCGAAACCGTGGCGCGCGTCTCGCTCCGGGCGGCGTCGGGCTGCACGACGGTGGGGCGTCCCGCATCGGCGGGCGGCGCCGTCCTCGTCTCCGAGGACGTGCCCCGGTCGGCGGGCGCGGACTCGGCGTCCGCAGGCCTCGGCGCGGCATCGACGAGCGGGGTGCCCGCATCGGCGGGCGGCGCCTCGGCGACCTCCGGTGGGGGAGTCGGCGGGATGTCCTCCGGCGCCTCGGCGCCTGCGTCGGCCCCCGGAGGGCTCGGGGGACCGGCGTCCGTCACGGCGCTCACGTGCATCGGCCCCTCCGCGGTCATTCGGGGGTCGCCCGGGCCCGCGTCCGCCGCGGCGGCGACCCGTTCCGGCTCGCACGGCGGGGCCGCCGGGGCGTTGCGGTCCGCACGACCCGTGAAACGAGCGAGGAAGAACACGACCACGGCGATGGCCAGTCCGACCCCCAGGCCGTAGAACAGGCCGCGGCGGAACGTCGCGGCGAGCAGCTCCTCGGGCCCGGCGATCGTGCGCCGCGGCGGCACTTGCCCCGAGCGCATCGGCGGCGGAATCGCCACCTCCTCGAGGATTTCCGGTTCCATCGGCAGCGTGTCCGAGGAGGGCTTGATCGCCGCGCCGGCAACCGCCGCGGCGGTCGTCGCCGCGGCTTCGGGCTTGGGCGACTTGGGCGGCGACTTGGGCGGCGCTTTCGCCCCGCTCTTGGGGGGTCCGGCCGGCTGGGACGTCGGCTTCTGCGCCGGTCCCGGCGGCGCCTCTTCGCGCGCGGCGGCGCTGGGTTCCGCCGACGGTTTCGGTTCCTCGGCTGCTGCCGCGCCGTCCGGCGGCGGCTCCGGTTCCGCGGACGGCTCCGCGTCGTCCTGCGGCGGCTTCGCTCCGCCCGGC